>JAPLUM010000394.1:0-2861 GCA_026397605.1 Verrucomicrobiota bacterium
CTGCCGTAGTGATCTATTTTGCGCTCCTTGTTGGCAATCCGTATGACCTCGAAGGCAAGTTTGCGAGTTATGAGTTCTACCCACACAGCAATAGTGACGTATTAGAATTCCAGAATGGACTCGTGACGATGAAGACGTGCTGCGGGAATAGCTACGCAGGAGACTACCAGATTCGCGATGGCGCATGGATCTGGTATCATCAAGGTGTCAGGCGAAGAGATCCGCCCCAATTCCTATACAAGGAACCGGTTAAGATCCATGTGGAGCCCCACCTATTCTGCCTGACGTTGAGATTCGAGGATGGGCAGACGATGCGGTTGCCACGCAGGGTGTTTAAGAGTATTCCGCTATGAATCCAAGAAGCAGAATAAGGCATGCGAGGCAACCGGCGATAACGTCTCTAGTTGAATCGGAGCTTGTTCCGCCGGTGCCTCCACATTGAACGCCCAACCTAACACGTCACCCGTCGAGCCGTGAAGACATATGAGATACATGACGCTCACGAACGTTTGTTCGCATTCGAGATCCCGAACATCGGTAGATCTGCGTTATGTGATCTGCTCGGGAATCTCCCAGATACGGTCATTGAGCGGAGGCCAGCCTTCTTATCGGAATTCCGTGAAGAGAAGTTTTGCGACTTCAGTTTCTCAGGACAGGCGTTTCGGGCCTGGGAGCCATTCGGAGACAACAGCCGTTACTGGATTGGCCCTGAGCCACCAGAGTATTGCGAGCAGACTTCGAGACTTCATTCATTGTTTTCTGCACAGATCGATCCGTCGCTCTTTGGTCGCCTGAGATCATTCTTCCAGCTTCTCAGCCTCCAACCGACACCGAATCCAGAGAAGCGATGAGCACGACAACAGCCGAAACAAGGGCGAACGAAGACAGCAAATCCAACGGCGGGTAGCGTCCTTCTTTGAATTCAGGCTTCCATTTCCGCCGTGGATAAGCTAGACGTTAGGCGACTCCACGTAGCGTCATGCAATATCTTCTACTTCCAGCAATCATCACGGTTATTGCCGCCGTCATCGCTGTGTCTCTACTCGCGGTGAGACGCTCTCTCTTATCGGCACGGGTATTCTCCGCAGTCCTCGCGCTTCTCATCTCTCACGGTGTGGTTGGCCTCGCGGTGTTCATTTACAAAGATCTGGACGATAATTCCTACTATGCCGCCTCGACCCAAATTCTTCTCGACGAGACTGTTGCCGCAATCGATCAACAGGAGCGGAACTTTCTCAACCGCCTGAAAGAGTTTGTTGCGACGCAGTCCTTAACTTACGAGGACCGAGGTAATCTACTCGAACACGCCCGTACTTTTGCGGCGCGAGGTGAAGCGCTCCGAACGGAATTCAAACCAAAATGAACGAAGACATATCGCAGCAAGCAACCCCTAACATTAAAGGGTGCATTGCTGCGAGGAACGAGCCAGCAAATGCCCATCTAGTCGAACACTGTCTTGTCGCGCTGAGCGGCATCACAATAGCAAAGCCATCACGCAGACCCTGCGCAGCTGGATAACCCCAGCTTTTCTTGGGTCGGTGCTCAGGCTGACTTGGTAACTTCACAGCAGGTGAAGGTAAGAAAATGAATGGCAGGAAAATTTCCCGATCCCAGATTCTAGGTCCTTGCCCGGGGCTCAAATTGTCTGTCTGATTCCCGGCGACGGGCCAACCTCATTCGGCGGCGTCTTTCGCTCGTCAGTTATGATTCTATTTTTTGCCGCCCATGTTTTTGCCGGCTCTCTGGAGCCAAAGAATCCCGTCGATGGCCTTTCCTTCATCCGTGAAATCTGTGTCATCTGTGGATCAGCGGTCAGGGAGATAGGATCCACCGATTGCACAGATGACCAGGAGAAGATGAATCAGGTGATTTTGAATGGGCGGAGGTAGGTTTTTTCACTTTGTTCTCTGTTCTTCCTCCTTCGCTCTTTGAGCTACGAAGGACACGTCTGATCTCTGATCTCTGACTTCCGACCTCTGACTTCTATTCACTATCCTCCAACGGCCGTTTTGAGGCTCAAGGTTTGAACTCGGCTACAACTTTGGCGCTGGGGACATCCCAGGCTCGCAGTACACCGTCTTGATCGCCACCGAGGACGAGGTCTCCGTTGCGGTTGGTGGCCAGGGATTGCAGGAAGGTGGTCGAGCCGAGGAGTTGCTTGACGTCGCCTCCGTCGCTGGTGATGAGGCGTAGTTTGCTGTCTCCAGCGCTGGTGGCGATTTGATCGGCGGCGCCCAGGTAGCGGATGCCGGTGACTTCTTTGTCCCAGCCTGCGACGCTCTTGCGGCGCTCACCCGTGGTCCAGTCCCACACTTTGACGACGTTGTCCGCGCCACTGCTGGCCAGCAGTCGGCCATCAGCGCGCCAGCTGACACCGAGGACATGATGCGTGTGACCATCAAAGACTTTAATGACTTTGTCGGTGCTTAAATCGGTGATGCGCACAGCTTTATCGGCGCCTCCAGAGGCGAGGAGTTTGCCATCGGGGCTGAAATCTAAGGCGAAGATGCTGTCGAGATGACGCTCGGCGTAGTTCTTGGTAAGCTTGCCAGAGTGAATGTCCCAAAGGGTGATGTCGCCACTGCGAGAGGGCTCGCCGCTTCCGACGGCAAGTGTTTTGCCATCGGGTGAAAAGGCGAGGCTGTTCGCGCGGTCAGTGATGGGAGACTTGCCATCCCCCGTGCCGAGACTGCGCTCAAGGATCCAGGCTAGATGGGTGCTGCCGATGGTGATCGGTTTTCCATTCATGGTGCTCCAGGCGAGTGATAGACCGACATCGAAGGTGGCGATCAGTTCGAGTCCATTCGGAGAAAAGAGCAGTGCCTTAGCCTTCTTCATGGGCGTCGCGAGGGATTGGGTGG
>JAPLUM010000394.1:2922-6805 GCA_026397605.1 Verrucomicrobiota bacterium
TGCGTTGAGTCGTGGCCTTTTCAGAGTCTTTCTTCAAGAGTTCGAGGCGTGCTTTAGCGTCAAGAACGGTCTGTTTGGCTTTCCTCTCGTTCTCAGTGACGAGTTTGATTTCGTTGGCGGCGTCGGTAACGGCTGCTTCAGCGCGGGTCAGGGCTTCCTGGGCCAGTTTGAGGTCAGTCGCGGCTTTAGTGACCTTGTCTTTCGCGTCCGTCTGTTTCTTTAATAGAGCAGGGTCAGGCTTGGCCGCTGATGCCTGCGTCTCGATGTCTTTGGCGGCTTTGTCGGCGGCGGTGAAAGCGTCTTGTTTGACCTTTAGATCCGGCTGCTTGGTTTCAAGAGTCTTCTTGGCGACTGCGGCCAGCTCGTTGGCTTTCTTCAATCGGTTGCCCTGTTCTGTGGCGTCGGTCTCAGCTTTCTTGATAGCCTCATTTTGATAGGTGAGCTCCAAGACTGTCCGAGAGGCGGCCAGCGCACGCTGTGCCGCCAGTTGCTCACTCATGAGGTCGGTCTTGATGTGAGCGATGAGTTTGCCGCCCGTGCTTTCGGTGAGTTTGATGGAGTGATCCGGCTCCTGCTTGGCGCTCAGCCTGGGATGTGTGGGCAGAGGAACAGCAGCCGTTGTGCTTTGGCGTTTCCATAGTTTCACCTCGCGATAACTTCCCGTGGCGAGACGTGTGCCATCTGGACTGAAGGCGAGCGATTGCACCAGATCGCGATGAGCGACACCGGGCTGGTGATAGAGGCCGGACTTGAGCAGAGCTTCATCGGTGAGTTTCGTCACGAGGCTTTGCGTGGGCAGATGATAGAGGCTGATTTGATTCGCACGAGCTGCGGCAATGAAGTCGCCCTGTGGCGTGACGGCGAGGGCGTATAGGGGTTGCACGCCAGGCGGCAAAGGCTCCCAGGCGATGATCTTGTCCCGCTTAGGTGAGGGGCGCGCGCCTTGATCGATCCAGTCTTTCAGCTTGGCCAGCTGCGGCGAGCTAAGGTTCACCGCACCGACTTTGTTTCCCTTGGGCGGCATCTCGCTCTCCCAGCTGTGAGCAGCAGCTTGATAAATGATGCTATCGAGACCTTTGCTCGGGATGATGCCTTTGTCGGTCTCGCCGCCTTTCTCCATCAGCGCGGGAGTCTCCATATTCAGTCCGCCCTTGGTGGTGGTTTTGTTATGACAGGCGATGCAGTTTTCTTTGAGAAAAGGATGGATGTCCTTGTCGTAATCGATGACGCCAGGGGCAGCCTGGGCTGACGCAACTAAACCTGAAATGAGGATGGCAAATCGAAAGGTGGATTTCATTTTTTGGCGACCTCCTGCACGCGCAGGCGCATGGGCTGTGAATAGACGATGAAGGTGGCTTCTTTGGGAGCGGCTTTGGCGGTGAGGTCTTTGACCAGCGTATCAGCAGCTTTTTTAGCGGCATCAGCGGTTTTGACGGCGACGGCAGCGGCTTGGATGAGTTCAGCCTTTTTCGGTGTCATGTCGGCATTGGCGCGGGCCAACTGCTCTTTGGCCTTGATCTGGGATTCGATGGCTTGTTTGGCAGCGATGTCGGCCGCCGTGAGTTCTTCGACTCCGCGCCGCACTTTCATCTTCGCGGGGCCCTGGAGGATGAAGCCGTAGTCACCCGGAGCGAGCTTGAGGGCTTTCACATCCAGGGTGAGTTTTCCAGCCGTGGCTTTCGCGGCAATGTCCACCTCAGGGGCCTTGGTGACGTCTGCGATGAGGCCAAGCACTTTGAGTTTGAGTGCCTCAGTAAACTCTGCATGGCGGATGACTTTGAGGGGGATTTCAAGCTTGGAATCTGCGGCGGCTTGGAGGATGTCTGGTTTCTCCGATTGGACATAAGCGGGCGCAGTCAGCGCGCTGACACCGATGGCAGGAGGTCCACTGCTGCGGTAGAGCGGACTTTCTTTGGCCATGTCAGGCACAGCGAAACTGACGAACAAACTCTGTGAAATGCCGCTGAGAACGCTGGCACCTGCTGGAGCATCGGCCGTGGCTTGAAAGGCAATGTAGCCGAGTGATTGGCCCCTGCCAATGAATCCGCCGAGGCAACTCACGCCTGCTGGCAGATGTTCAGCCTTCAGCTCAATCGGATCGCTCAAAGCATGGCGATTCGGCGCAATGACTTCGAGCGCGGTGATGCCATTGCGCGGGACGTTTGAGCTACCAAAGGCGGCCGTCTTGGTTTTGGCTCCGGACAATTGAGGATTGATGGCAATGAGCGTCGGGGGCTGCTGGGATTGCTTGAGGATGCGAAGCTCATAAGGGTGGGTGGTTCCAAAGGCGTCGTTTAAGGTTAGGCGAAATCCGCCGTCAGCTTTGGCCTCGTAGGCATTGGAGGGATCTCGATTGAGCACCGCCAAGCTTGGGGCAGGGGTGATGGCAGGCGCATCGGCAGCTTCAGCCTGTGGGGTGAGTGTGCCGTCGGGTTTGAGGTTTTCGATGACGAGATGCGCATCCGTTGGGTAACCGAGCTGATGCGAATGGACTTCAATGAAGAATCTCTCCCCTTTTTTAAAAGGAAGATCGAAGCTGTGAGCGGCAGCGAGAGGCGGAAAGGCATCTGCAATCGTCTGGCCGATCTGGATGGGGCGCACAGGGGCTGGTGCACTGGCAGGCAACGCGATTAGCGAGCTGGTGCTTAGAGTGACGCGATAACTGAACTCGTCTCCGATGCGGAACATGAGCTCGTTGAGACGGAGTCGGTAAGTGGCATCTGCGGCTGCTGTGAAGCTGAGCACGCCGTGACTCAGGCGTGCGACTTCACGACCTGCGGGCTCACTGATTGTGGCGAGCAATTCTGTGCGCGTGTCAAAACGACGTTGATGAAAAGTGGCGGTTATGGTCTGGCCTTTTTTAGCATCAAAGATGAACCAATGGGGATTTGCCGATTTGAAGACGCCCTGAATGAGGGTGTTGAGAGAGATCTTTTGAGCTTTGTCGGCCTTGGTGTTGGTGCCAGATGACTCGAGGGTGTCGTGCGTGCTAATTTCAAACGCTCGCGGATGACGGGGATGGAGCGCTCGTTTAGCAAAATGGCGATGGGGGCATCGAGATCTGCACCACGAAGCGTCAGCTCGATGTGGGTGTTGGCTTTTGAGCCAAGAGGAGTCAGGCTGGTGAGCGTTGGCGTCGGGAAGGTAGCCTGAGAAAAAGCGGTAGTCGCCAAGGCCATCACCACCAAGAAGGCGAACTGAAAACAAGGCATGGAACGAGAGATCATAAGCGGTGGGCTGGTCCTGCGTAACGGTTTGAATGGACGAATGAGAGCAGGGGCGCTCAAGCTGACTGGGCGTTTTCGATCAATGATTGAAGAGGAACTCTTTCGTATTCAGCAGCGCCCACAAGATGTCTTCATAAGCCTCTTTTTTGCCTTTAAGAGCTTCTTCGCTGGTCTTGCCCATCATCTTCTTGTCGAGATGACTGTGGGCCAACGTCACTTCGGCAGGACTCGGCTCGCGGCTGAGCGCGATGTGATAGAGGTCGGTGATTTTGTCGTCATCTGGGCGGACATCTTGGGTCAACCTGTCAGCGCGGCCCTTGCCACGAGAGAGCTGAGTTTGAATGTCGGCTGCGTTCAGTAAGTGCAGGCTCTGCGCAAGGCTGGCCTCCTGCGTGCGCTCACACTCACAGGCGCTGGAGGAATCGGGACGACCAAAGACGCTGAGGAAGTAGGTGCTTTGATTGTAGCTGTTGTCCGGCAGAGCCACGGCGCGTGTGCCAGTGGCCTGACCGGCAAAAGTGCTTTCGACATCGAGCAGCGTGTTCACGGCGTCATAGAGAACTTCGGCATTGAGACGTTTCGGATAATAGCGGCTGAAGTTCTGGCGGTCTTTGGCATTGTGCGCATTGGGCACAGCGCTCAGCTGGTAGGTGGTG
>JAPLUM010000020.1 GCA_026397605.1 Verrucomicrobiota bacterium
AGTGGGATCAAGCGGGAGCGGGATCTGCCGGGTGGTTTCAATGGTGAGCATTTCTCGCTGACGCGCCTGACGATGGAAAAGCTGCATGATTCGCGGCTGGACGGGAACTTTGGCACGTTGGAAGACTTTTATCAAAACTGCCAAACCGGCAAGTTGCCCTCCTACTGCTTTTTAGAACCCAATTACGGAGGCCCATCCCAGAATGATCAGCATCCACCTTCAGACATTCGTAAAGGGGAGCAACTGATCGCCGATATCTACAATGCTGTGCGGCAGTCGCCCGCTTTTGAAGAAACGCTGCTCATCTTTAACTATGATGAGCACGGCGGCTGCTATGACCACTTCCCGCCACAAAACGGCGCGGTGCCGCCAGATGCGGCCCAGCAGCCCGGCCAGCAAGGTTTCCTTTTCAATCGATTCGGCGTCCGCGTGCCCTGCGTTCTGGTCAGCCCATGGATCGCCGAGGGCACCATCGCACGGCCCAGTGGCTACACGCCCTATGATCACACCTCTGTCATCAAGACGGTACAAAACTGCTTCAGTCTGAAAGGCGACCTGACCGAGCGCTCCAAAGCGGCCCCTGACTTTTCGGGACTGCTCTCCCTGAGCCAACCGCGCAGAGGCAAAGCTATCCCAGCGGTGACACCTTTAGTCATTCCGAAAGAGGCACCAAAGGACGAGCCTCCCCATGAAAATGCGCTGCATCATGTCATGGCAGGGCTCATCGAAAAACACACCGGCAAACCCGCACCGAAAAATACCGACCTCTCCACCAATCTGCAAACAAGCTACAGCAAGCTTTTCCGACTCAACTCCAAGAAGCCCAAGAAGCCTTAAAGACCACGAATGAATTTCCAGGGCTCCCATGCAGGTTGAGTTTCAGGGCTCAAGCACATGGGAAGAATCATTTACAAAGCGCTGTTCAGGTTTCATCCTTCCTCACCGAGTTCTCATGAACCGAGAATCGCTCATCGTGGGTTAAAGTGGTCAGCAACCCCTGCTCGTGGCGCTCGCGGATCTTCTCCAGGCGCTCGCCGAGTTCTTTGAACTTGGGATTGCCGGCGTGCTTCTTGAGGCGGGCGATGAGTTTGATCTCCACTTCGCGTGCCTTCTTGTCGGGATTGGCGTCTTTGAGGATGCTGTCGAGCACGTCGGCATCCAGCACCAGGGCTTCGATGTCATCGCGCACAGCCTCGACGTGGACGTTCTCGTTGATGATTTCGATGGTCTTCGCTCCGAGGCGATGCCAGAGCAGCTTGCCGTTGCCGCTCACGGGCTTCACGGATTCATAGATCTGCGTCAGCCACTTGTAGTCCTTGGCATAGGCGCTCAGGCAGGGATCAGGGGAAAGCGCCTCCCAGATGGTGCCGAGCACGCTGTATTCCGCCGCTAACTTGTCCCGCGTGGCGTAGTTCGGCAGGCATTGCTGGCGGGTCGTCAGGACCACGCAGCCCTCGGTCTTCCAAGTTCAAAACTGATACATCATGATAACTCCGTCAGAAGTGATGAAGGATTCTGCCGTGCTCGCCAAAAACTTGCGTCGGTAAAAATGCGGACGTGAGACTTTGCCCGGCTGATCGCTGTATTCATGACCAACTTGCCTTTTCGAATAGAGGTATCGGCAAGAAATGGGCCATTGCCCTGTAACCGTCCACGATTGCCAATCAAGCCATCGTCCAGCCCGTTCTACAACGGCTTCAGCTTCTGCAAAGTTTTGCCAACACTCGGCCGCGGGGGGATTTGATGGTGGGCAATCCACAATCTCCACAGTAGTGGCGAAGACCGCTTGGCTGTTCAGTCCGATATCGTAAAAATGACGGTCGACCAGAGTGGCGAGGTTCGATCCAAAGCGGAATGTTTGTGTTAGAACACTTTTATGGAGCAATTGAAACATTGGTGCCTCATTGGCATGGTTCAGTAGCGATGCTGGGCAATCGCCCACTCCGATTTTGAACGCCTCCTCAAGATAGAGCGCGGATGTTCCCCAATAGCACTCAGATTGTGGGTGATTCTTGCCCTGATACACTGGCGGCAGTTGGCAATGATCCCCCAGAAGCGAGATCGGGCATCTCAGGCTACAAACAGGAATGACTTTAGCGAGAGGGGCATATCCAGCCTCATCGACGATGACGTGGTCGAAGTTCAACGACTGATGCATCGTGAGACCAACGAAGCCATCGAGCGTCATGCCAAGAACTAATTTCCCATCAAGGTTCTGAGTGATCTTTGACATGGCTATAGCGATGGAGTCCATCTCCTTTTCAAGTTCGAAAAAAGCCACATCGTCAGATGGGATATTTCCCAATCCCTCAAGTTGTTCGAGTTCGATCTCACACTCGCGCCGTTCCTCTTCGGCCCTGCCAGCCGCCGCTTCAGCGCGATTCGCCTGTTCTGTGCATTTGGAAATCTGCGATTTGAGCCGAGCTACATCTAAAATCCGCTGTTGCCGCATTGTTTCACCTTCGATTAGGCGTTTGGATAGGTGATTGATCTGTTGATCCAGCGCACCCATTTGAGTCTCCAGTTCCGTGAGCTTAGCACGCTGGCGCAGCAAAGTCAGTTCGACCGATGAGCTGTGCTGTTCAAGTTGAGCAAGCCTCGATTCGCTACGGCTTTTTGCGTCAGTGAAGGTTCGCTTCCACCAGCTCAATTGACAGGCTTCTGCGACGAGGACATGCTTTTCCTGGATCAGTGCGGCCTGCTCAGTTTCTAATGCATCAACGGCTTTGCGGCGCTCAGGAATCGCGAGTGCGGCCAAGTCTGACTTATGTATGGAAAGGAGCTTGGCTGTTTCCGTGCAATCTAAAGTCATCTTGGTGACGTCAGTTGTAGCAGAAAACAAGTCATCGCCGAGATCCTTAGCTTCGAATGTTGCTTGAATTGCCGTGTTTGTTTCCAACTCGATCTCACGGGTCAAACACGGGATAATGGCGTTTAATTCGGCTGTTCTCAATCCTGCCTTGTGGCGCTCGATCAACAAATCGTGCTGATGTTTTAGTTCAGTGAGCTGTTCTTGAAACGCCTTTTCCTCACAACAATCCCGCCATTTGTCTCGGAATTCAGAGGAAGGTATTCCAATCCTCAAAACTGCAGCTCTTTCTACTCCATCGACACTCAGAATGGCATCGAGCGCATTGTCCACTGCGAGATTTGTGGGAGCCGTGACAAGGATCTTTTTGCCCAAACTCAGCAAATGAGCGACTGTCGCGGCAAGCACATGTCGTGTTTTACCGGTTCCCGGTGGCCCCCAGACGTAGGATACGGGATGTTTGAGTAATCCCCGAATAGCGGTTAGCTTTTCAGCGATGAGATCGTGGGCACCACGAAAATCATCAGCGACCGAAGGCGAGTGAGCCATGCTTTCGAAGGGGTTCTTTACATTTGCGCCATGGGCTTCCAGCCACTGATGCACACGTCGAATTAGCCACTTGAAATCAATGATCAATTGGCCCGATGAGCCCACCGGTGGATCTTCAGCAGCGAGGCGAGCGGCACCAGTTGTTGGATCGTAGGCGAGAATTTGAACTCTCACAT
>JAPLUM010000646.1 GCA_026397605.1 Verrucomicrobiota bacterium
GAAAGCTCCAACCTTCAGAGTTAGATCAGCTACAAAGGCTCATCGACTCACATCGCCAGTCTATCCATTAGCACCTCCGCTTTTATGCTCTGGTTTATCTTCTCTTCCACCTGGTTAATGGCCATCGCTTTGCTGGTGCCAAGACAGGCCGGTTGGATAAGACGCCGAGCCTTGGAAGCAGCCGTTGTTCTGATTCTCTTTCTCCCGGTGCTAAGCCAGTGTTTTCCGAAAGTCATCGCTCATGCTAAGCCCGGCTTAATGGGTGTTACGTCATGGCTTCCTGCTTGGGGCATGGCCCTTTGGATACTTGGCGTTCTGATCGGAGCAGTCATTGGGCTCAAACAGTATCAGCTTGCGCTGCTTCTTAAAAGACAGGCCAGAAAACTCGCACCTGATGAAGTAACGTGTATCCAGCAAACCCTCCGTCTAGATGAGCAAACGATCATGGATCGCATTCTGGTGAACGAACGAATTGCAACACCCATGGCTCTACCGAGCAATCCTGGAAGTGTCGTGCTACCAGAAGGCTGGCTTCAATGGTCGCCAAGACTTCAAAGGGCCATCCTCAAGCACGAGTGGCATCATGTTGACCAACACGATGCCCTGATGGGTTGTTTCATGCGCGGCTTTGCCATTCTCTTTTGGTTCAACCCCTTGGCGTGGAACCTGACAGCTGCATGGGTGGCCGCTTGTGAGCACGAAGCTGACCTCGCCGCAGTCTGCAATGACGATCCAGTATCCTATGCCGACGACCTGCTTGCGTTTGCTAGGAAACAATCCTCAACGGCCAATCAGACCTTTCATGCACAGGGATTGCCTGCATTCACGGGCTCTAAACTAGGCCAGCGAATCGCCTTGCTTCTCTCCAACCAGGGCTCGCGTTCTCGCTGCCTTTGGGTCACCCATCTTAGCCTCCTGACGCTCATCCTCAGCTTGCTCGGTTGTGCATGGCTCGGAAGACCCATCGCCTATTCGGACTCGATGCGCGAAGAAGCTGCCACGCGACTTTCTGCGGCTGCCTTTCCTGCTGATGCGGGTTGATTAAAAGAACAAACTGTAGTGTGAATTTAGCGGAGTTCCTGCGTTAATAGACAGGTTACCTTTTTCAAAACCCATGAGAAAACTCACACTTCCTATTTTTGCCCTGCTTCTCTTCACCTCCGCTGCTTTAGCTGAAGGTGGTTTTTATGGAGATGCGCCTGATGCCAATCATCCTTGGGCGATCCATGACATGAATCGGCCTCAGCCGATGCGGGTGGAGCCAGGGACGTTTAGTTCTCAGGAAAAACCAGGCGCGCCGCCTTCGGATGCGGTGATTCTGTTCGGTGGTCAGGCTGACGAGATCGCCAAATGGCAGGCCGATAAAACACCGGCTGAACCCACCAAATGGGAAGTCAAAGACGGTGTCCTGCAATGCGTGCCTGGCAGCGGCTACATCCGCAGCAAAGAAGAGTTCGCGGATTGCCAGCTGCACATCGAATGGAGCGCGCCGAGCAAGGTCGAAGGCAATAGCCAAGGTCGCGGCAACAGCGGCGTCTTCCTGATGGGACAAGTGGAAATTCAGGTGCTGGATAACCATAACAATCCCACGTATGCCGACGGTTTCGCCTCATCCATTTATGGCATCAATCCGCCCATGGCCAATGCACTGCACGCTCCCGGAGAATGGCAGACTTATGACATCGTCTTTCGTCGCCCTTTGTTCAAAGATGGGCAGCAGATCGATCCTGGCTACATCACCGTCTTTGTGAATGGCGTGCTCACTCAGGACCACACGCCACTCGAAGGCGGCGGCGGTCATAAATCGCGCTCCAAATCCCGTACCTTTCCTGACAAAGGACCACTAAAACTTCAAGATCATGGCAATCCAGTCCGCTATCGGAACATCTGGTACCGTCCGCTGCCAAAACGCGTCACCGAAGGTGGCGAATACAGCCGCATGAGTGAAGAAGCCACCGCGGCCAAGCGCAGTGAGATTGCGAAGGGCATCCGCGAAGATGCTGGGAAGCTTGAGGGCAATGCCAAGATGTATCGCCTGCTAGAAAGCCTCTGCTACGCCGATGATGCAGCTGCGCGTGAAGCTGGAGTGGCCGCTGCTGGTCAGTTTGTTGCAGAACTCCAAGCAACACCCAAAGACAAACTGGAATCCAAGAAAGGCACAACCCTTCAATTCCAAAAAGCCATGGACTACCTCGTGAAATTCAAAGTGCTTCCAGAAGACTTCGCCCCGAAAGCCGCTGTCACAGAAATCGTGAAGGCGAGCGAATGGGATAAGAAGAAGTGATCACTCCCACTCGATGCTCGCAGGTGGCTTGGTGCTAATGTCGTAGAGGACACGATTCACACCTTTGACACTGTTGAGGATCTTGTTGGAGGCGTTGCGCAGCACTTCATAGGGCAGCTCCACCCAGTCGGCGGTCATGGCGTCTTCGCTAATGACGGCGCGCAGGGAGATGGCTTGTTCATAGCTGCGTTCGTCACCTTTGACGCCGACGGTTTTTACGGGCAGCAGGGCTGCATAGGCCTGCCAGACGCGCTGATACCAGCCACTGCGGTGCAGTTCGGCAATGAAGATGGCGTCGGCCTGCTGAGTGGCAAAGATGCGCTCGGGGGTGATCTCACCTGGGATACGGACGGCGAGACCTGGTCCCGGGAAAGGATGCCTCCATAAAGCGCGATGCGGGATGCCTAGGCTGGCTCCAAGGGCGCGCACTTCGTCTTTGAACAGCTCAGCCAGAGGTTCCAGCACTTTGCCCTGTTCCTTGAGCTCCATGATGCGATCCACACGATTGTGATGCGTCTTGATCTTGCTGGCGATGGAGCCGCTGGTGGCGCTCTCGATCACGTCTGGATAGAGCGTTCCCTGAGCGAGCAGCTCGACATTGTCGGCCACTTTCCAGAACTCTTCCACAAACAGCGTGCCGATGATGCGACGCTTTTGCTCGGGATCCGTCACGCCTTTCAACGCACCGATGAAGATGGCGCTGGCGTCGATTTGCTCAATGGGCACACCAACTTCACCAAAGAGGGTTTTGACCTCAGCGGTTTCGTTCAGACGCATCATGCCGGTGTCGATGAAGATGCAGCGCACTTTCACTCCTGCTTTATGCAGCAAAACAGCGAGCACCGTGCTATCGACGCCGCCAGAGACGCCGCAGATGACCTCGCGGTCGCCCACATCAGCTTTGATTTGCCTGATCATCTGATCCTTGAAGATCTGGATGTCGAACTTGGCCAAAACGGCACCACTTTCAGTGAGGAAATTCTTCAGGATGGCCGTGCCTTCATGAGAATGCGTGACCTCTGGGTGGAACTGGATGCCCCAGCAGCGCTCGCTCCATTTCAGAGCCACCGGAACCGCATCTTCATTGGTAGCGATGACTTGAGTAGTGCTGGCGAGATTGGCACAGGTATCACTGTGACTCATCCAGACCTGGGACTCATGAGAGATGCCTTTGAAAAGGTCATCGTGATTGCTCACCACAAGCTTGGCAGGACCATACTCGCGAGTGACGCCAGGCTTCACCGTGCCGCCATGTTTGATATTGAGCAGCTGCATGCCGTAGCAGACGCCGAGCACCGGCACACCAAAAGCCATGAGCTTTTCAAAATCGACATCAGGTGCGTCAACATCGGACGTGCTACGTGGCCCGCCAGAAAGGATGATGGCCCCTGGATTCTTCAGATTGGCCAGCTCTGCCGGTGGATAGAGATGGGAGACAAAACCCAGCTCGCGTACGCGGCGGACGATGAGTTGGCTATACTGGGAACCGTAATCGAGTACGGCAACTTCGTGGTCGGTCATGGGGACGGTGGATGGATTAGCCGCTTAGGGCGCTGAAAATGGAAAACGGGGACTTGAGCTGACGTCTAGGAGGGTTCGTAGTTCACGGGTTCTTCCGTGATGACGACGTCATGCGGATGGCTTTCTTTGAGGCCGCCAGCGGTGATACGGACAAAGCGGGCCTTGGCGCGGAGCTCATCCAGCGTGTTAGCGCCGACGTAACCCATGCCCGAGCGCAGACCGCCCATGAGCTGAAAGACGACATCTGCCAGCGGGCCTTTGAAGGGTACGCGGGCTTCGACCCCTTCTGGAACGAGTTTACCAGAGCTGTTCTGGCCGTAGCGATCTCCAGCGCCTTTACGCATGGCTTTGAGACTGCCCATGCCACGGTATTCTTTAAAGGTGCGGCCTTGGGCCTTCACCATGTTACCTGGGCTTTCGGCTGTGCCAGCCAGCAGGGAGCCGAGCATCACGCAATCGGCGCCCGCCGCGAGGGCTTTGACGATGTCGCCCGAGTAACGAATACCGCCATCGGCAATGACGGTGACGCCACGCTCGCGACAGACAGAGGCAGCCTCCTGCACAGCCGTGAACTGGGCCATACCGACGCCGGAGATGATACGTGTGGTGCAGATCGAACCAGGACCAACGCCGACCTTGATGGCGGATGCTCCAGCATTGATCAAATGTAGGGCACCGTCAGCTGTGACCACATTGCCTGCGACGATCGGGATGCTGCCACCCAGTCGGGCGCGCAGTTTTGCAATCACGTCAGCGACGCGGGTCGTGTGACCGGTGGCGGCATCGATGAAAAGAGCGTCTGCCCCAGCAGCCACGAGCGCCTCTCCTCGATCTGCGCAATCGTCGCCTACTCCCACGGCAGCACCGACACGAAGCTGACCATTGGCGTCTTTAGCGGCATTGGTAAACATTTGGCGCTTCACCACGTCTTGCTTGGTGATCAGTCCGGCCAATTTACCATTGGCATCCACGAGCGGCAGTTTCTCAATCCGATGCGTGTAGAGAATTTTGAGGGCCTCATCAAAAGTCGTGTCTGGTTTGCCCACAGCCAGCCTCTCGAACGGGGTCATGATGGCAGAAACCGGCGTGCTATCGTCTTCGATGTACCAGAGGTCGCGACTCGTCACCATGCCCACCAGTTTGCCATCAGGGTCCACGACTGGGAAGCCGCTGACACCTTTCTCCTGCATCAGACGCTGCAATTCAGCCAAAGTCGTCTGTGGACGCACGCAGTGCGGATTCTGGATGACGGTGTTTTCAGAGCGTTTGACCTTGGCCACCTGCTCGGATTGGTAGTCAATCAGGCAGTTCCGGTGAATCACACCTAGACCACCTTCGCGGGCTAGAGCGATGGCCAGCTCTGCCTCGGTCACGGTATCCATGGCTGAAGACAGCACAGGAATGTTGAGTTGGATCGTCTTTCCGAAGAGCGTGCCCAAGGACACCTCTCCAGGCAGCACTTCGCTGAGCCCTGGCAGGACTAGCACGTCATCAAAACTTAAAGCAAGGGAAGGAATATCGCCCATATGCCACCTAACTGCCCCTCAGCCACCTGTCACGCGGAAATTGCGTTTTGTCCCTCCGCTCTGGGCAAACTTTGTGGAAAATCATGGTTGGCCACATCCTGGTCCAGCTTTGCCTGCCAGCGTTCCCAGGCCTGGATGCAGCGCTGACGGAAATCGGCAGGTTTGACACCGAGTGCCCGCAGCGCGTGACGGTGATCCCAGGCGACGACGGTGGTGGTAATGACGTGAATGATCTGAAACTGAAGGCTCCACAGCCAACGGCCAATGCCTGAAAACGTGGCCACTCGCTCACTGAGAAACTCCCGCTGAAAGGCCAGGTGCTTCATTTCATCCCGCAGGATCTTTTGGGTCATTTTACGCACCGCCGGATCTGGGCAGCGCAGATACAAGGTGCCATAGTACACTTCGGCGATGAGCTCCGCCGTCAACAGCACTTGGATGGCAAACTCCAAATTCACCAGAAACCGCAGGCGGCGGAAAACGGAATTGGTCCATTGTTTCTCTAAAAGCGTGCCGCCCAAACGCTGCACGATGCGCGCTAGGAGCTGCGAGTGGCTTTGCTCTTCGACAATGAAGAGGTCGATAGCACGCTGATAGCCACGGAAGTTTTCCAGCGGTGCCACTTCACGCGAATACCGCCTCAGTCGTGAGCCGCTGCCGGACTCACCGAGCTGAAAGGTAGCCAGCGAGGCAGCGATGGGGACGCGCTCATGATCGGGCAGAGTGCAGGGGCCGTCAGGCAGCACCATCGTGTCATTGAGGCGAGTATTGACTTCGAAGTGGTTGATCCAGGCTTGGGTATTCATGGGGTGAGGTGCGGGGAGTTTAGTTGGATTCGTCCGTGATCACTTTCAGGCGATCCATGACTTGGCGGACCGTCTCATCGAGGGTGGAGGTGCCTGCGGTGACGCCGACTTCGGTGACTCCTGCGAACCAGTCCGCTTGCAGATCCTCCGCCGTCTCGACCTGATGAGCGCGCACGCCGAGTCGGGTGGCCTTCTCAGTCAGCTGGCGCGTGTTATTGCTGTTTCGCCCGCCGATCACGACCACCACTTGGCAACTGCGACAAATCTCCTCCAGCGCAGTCTGACGCTGCTTTGTTGGATGGCAGACGGTATCGATGAAGCGCACTTCAACCAGAGGATGTCGGGCTTTGATGGTCGATACCAGATGCAGAACCAAATCCAGCGGCTGGGTAGTTTGTGAAACCACGCCGATCATTCTACGCTCAGGAATCAAAGGCACCTGCTCCGCCGAAAGCACGACCGTGGCCTCTGGAAAATCACCGATCAATCCGCGCACCTCGGCATGATCACGCTGGCCGATTACCACCGGGTGATAACCCTCCTGCACCAGCGCGGCTAGGGCTGCATGAGCCTTTCTCACCAGCGGGCAGGTCGTATCTGTGATGACATGTCCCGCTTGCTGCCACGCTGATCGATGCTGATCTGAAGCACCATGAGCGGTGATCACGACGCGCTGTGTTTGCGCAGACTCCAACTGCTCCAAGTGCCCCGTGCGCACTCCCAAAGTTTGCAAATGATCTGCCACCACAGGATTATGCACCAGCTGACCGAGCATGGTGACAGGCTCCCGCATGGCAGCGGAGTGAGTAGCACGCAGCGCGTCTCTGACGCCGAAGCACATGCCGTGATGTTGAGCTAGATGGAGGTTCATACTTTTTGTTCTGGGTTCTTGGTTCCTTGTTCTTGGTTTGGCGGGGTGGTTAACTTTGTGATACAAAGTGAAATGGTAAAAAAGGACTTAGCCTTGCGGTTTCATGGCTTTGACGATGCTTTCCAGCACCTCGACATAGCTCTTGAAGGCCTTTTTTCCGACGGCGGTGATTTTATAGGTCGTACGCGGTCGGGTGCCGGACTCGTCCCGATCTTCTTTGACAAAATCGGCCGCAGAGAGAATGCGCAGATGCGTGATCAGATTGCCATCACTCATGCCAAGCTCCGATTTCAGATCCTGAAATGCCCATTCACCACGACTGGCCAGCAACGTCATGATGCTAAGCCGCGCCTTCTCATGGATCGTCTTATCGATCTGGTCAAAGTCGATCATTCGGCAGCGATGACCTCCGGTTTCTTGCTCACAAATACAGCAACGGCATACACGATGTGCAGCAGTCCAAAGGTGAGGCCCATGGCTAGAAATGCGTGACTTGAAGGAAGAGGCTGTAGGGCAAGATCACCCGTAGCAGCGAAGAACCAAAAAAACAGCAGTCCAGAAGTGATAAACATCCAGCCCAAGCGAACTAGTGAGCGAGGCGAAAAGCTGGCTGTAGCCAGAAGTGCAAGGCCATAACAAACGATCCAAATCAACGCGGCCAGTGTCAAACTTTGCAAATACACAATGAGGCCGATTCCAAGAAT
>JAPLUM010000748.1 GCA_026397605.1 Verrucomicrobiota bacterium
CTCAAGGTAGGGAATCAGTGTCTGGTGGGACTGATTCAGAGTCAGCCCAACGCTTTGCCAGTGAAGTCAAATACGTGACCTATTTTGCCACGAAACTCACCGAGATTCTTGGGATGCATCAGTTGCAACTGGGGGTTGTTGAGGACCGTGAGGGACAAACGACTTTTGCCTCATCGCCTCAGGGTTGGCATGGTGCCGTTTCAACGAATCGCAAGAGCTTGAAGCAGTTGCGTGAATCTCTAGCCAAGGATTAGTTTGCGATGACGACGAATTCTTTGATTGCCTCCGTGGCCACTTTGCAGCGTCTTGAAGGCGTTGCTGGAGTGATGTTGTTTAAAGGTCAAAACACTGTTCACAAGCAAATGCCTTTTTCCGAGACTCGTGCGACCGAGCTTCAAGAGATCGTGTCACAATTGATGGATGGATACCGTCAAGTGCGGCGCAAGATGCGGCAGGTTTACCTTCAGTTTGATGGCGGTGTGCTTTTGATCCTTGTGCAGGATGAGACGATTCTGTTATTGCTCCTCACCGCACGCGCAGATGGTGATTTAGTCGCCAGTGCTGGCAGTGTTTTGCTCAATGATCACATTCCGCTGCTTTCCCAGCTTTCCACCGATGTCAGTGCCAGTGCTTCCAAGACTCATGATGGGATCGAGGAATTAGTGGTCACGACGCCACGCCGTGTTCAAGAAATGGCAGAAAAGGCCGAGCCCGTGGTTAATAATTGGGGGCAAGTCAGAAAGGTCATTGAAGGCATTTTGGGTAAGGTCATGGGACGTGCCCAAGGCGCAAATCTGATAGATCGCACGCTGACAGCGACTGAAACAGGAGATCCCTATCGTCTGAATTTGGTGCAGGTCCGCAAACTCGCGACAAGCATCATCGATCAAATTCCCAATACTTCAAAGCGGCGCCAACTTCAGTCTGAATTGGACTCGCAGCTTGCTGAAATGAATCATTAACTTTCGCTTTGAACCATGAACAAAATTTTACTCATTTTTGCCTTTTTACTCCTCGCTCAGTTTCAGGTTTCTCAAGGTCAGGATTCAAGCCCGAAGATTGAAGCCAAGCTAGATACAATCATCCAAAAACTGGATGCGAGCCAAACGACTCTCAATAGTGTGGCTGCCAAAATAGGTGGTGAGACTGCACCTGTCGCCGCTGCGCCTGCTCCTGATGCTGGCACAACTGCGGTGAAGGCTGATATTGAAGCTGTCCAGATGAATGTGAATTACATTTGGATGATTTTAACCGGAGCGCTTGTTTTTGTCATGCAGGCAGGCTTTGCCATGGTTGAGCTTGGCTTTGCTCGGGCTAAGAACAGTATCAATATCATTATGAAGAACTTTTTGGACTTCTGTATTAGCGCCATCGTCTTCCTGTTTCTTGGCTTTGGACTGATGTTTGGCACCAGTTTAGGAGGCTGGATTGGGATTGATAGTTTCTGGATTTCCGACCGTGCTGGAGATGATAAACTATGGTGCTTTTGGTTCTTTCAGGTCGTCTTTGCTGGCACGGCTTGCACCATTGTTTCTGGTGCCATGGCTGAAAGGACGAAATTTGTGGGTTACCTCGTTTATGCTGCGCTGTTAGCTGCAATTGTTTATCCTATCGGCGGCCACTGGGCCTGGGGTAGTTTTGGTGGAGCCTATGGTGTGGGTGGTTCCAAAGGTTGGTTGGAAGCTTTGGGTTTTGTTGATTTTGCTGGTTCCACTGTAGTTCATGGTTGTGGTGGGGCTTGTGCTTTAGCGGGTATCTTAGTCGTTGGTGCGCGTCATGGACGTTTTGGGAAAGACGGTTCACCGCGTCTTATTGCGGGTCACAATATCCCGATTGCTGCTTTGGGTGTCTTTCTACTTTGGTTTGGCTGGTTCGGATTCAATGCAGGATCCACACTTATCGCTAATGCCTCCATCGGTCGCATCGCCGTGAATACAACTATCGCACCTGCCGCGGCGGCTTTAGCGGCCATGATTTCCATGTGGTTTGTTCAGGGCCGGCCTGATGTGGGCATCACTCTCAATGGGTCTCTCGGTGGCGCAGTGGGGGTGACGGCCTGTTGTGCTAATATTTCTCCAGCTTCCGCTTTAATCGTGGGCCTGATTGCGGGGATCATTACCACGGTGGCTACGATTGCCCTTGAGCGTTTAAAAATTGACGACGCCGTGGGCGCTGTGCCGGTGCATCTTTGCAATGGCTGGTGGGGGACTCTCTGTGTGGCCTTGTTTGATGAAAAAGCTTTCAGTGCACATAAACTGGGTGTGCAGGCTTTAGGCACCTTCAGTGTCACACTGACCTCTTTCGTGATCTGTTTTGGGATCTTTAAATTGGTCGATCTGACTGTTGGGCTTCGTGCGACTGATGAAGAGCAGGTTGACGGTTTGGACTTCTCCGAACACGCAGCCAACGCCTACCCAGACTTCCAAACAACGGAGCAGTCATAGGGTTTGTGGGACCAAAAGCCTTTATAGGGTGGCTTTTCCCCAAGAAAATCAGCTTCGGGTAAAGTTTACCCTTGTCCATAGCGCTGCTTGTACGCAAGCTAGAGGGTATCCCCTCAACCACCGTGTCCCATGAAAGTGTGTTTTCGTTCTCATTTAATTGTCCTACTTGCTCTCTGTCTTCCAGCCGCTGCTTCGGCAGAGATTAGGAAGTGGACCAACAGCGCTGGCGTTTCGATTGATGCTGAAATGACTGCGGTGGATGTTACTGCCAGAACAATCACCATTAAAAAAGCAGATGGACAGTCCTTTACGATTCCGATCAGCACCTTGAGTGAGGCTGATAAAGCCTTTGCTGCCGCAGAATGGAAAAAGATGCAATCTGCTCCGGCTACCGTGGTGCCCGCGTCACCTGCCACTCCAGCAGTTCCAGGTGCCCCTGCTACGGCTCCAGCTCCTGCTGCGCCTGAGGTTGCGGGTAAGCCTGCTCCGCCTCGCCCAGCATTGACGATCCTTCCTGCAAAGGGCTTTAAAGTGCCAGCGAGCACCGATTACCTCGTTAAAGCTCTGAAGACACGTCCAAGACTGATTCACGCGGCTCCCGGATGGACGTATTTGAAAGGGTTGCCTGCTACTGATCCGGTGGCTGCAAAAGTGTTGGCCAATTTGAAGGCAGGAGGCGAGGCCGTCCTTGCAGCACCTGAACTGACTCGTATTTTCGGCGAGCAGCGGGGCACCTCGACTCCGGGATCAAAAGCCCTGTTCCGAATGGCCTGCTTGGGAGCGCTGAACTTTGTGGATGGTGATCCACGCTGGAAGGAGCGCGGCGTGCGCGAAATGATTTCCATCACTGATCCGGCAACGTTTCAAAACTGGTATGTCAGTGAGCCTGCGGTGACTGCTGATTTCCTAATCGCGGCGTCTCTCGGCTATGATTACTTCAAAGATGGCATGACCGCCAAGCAAGTGCTGGAAGCTCGTACTTATATGATTGAAAAAGGCATCGGGGCACTGGTCGCTCATCTAAAGGGTGAGCCCGTTCCAGAGAGTGCCAAAGGCAAGGCTCCAGGTGTTGAGGATTCTGCTAAAGCCAAGGGGCCCGTTAAAGGCGCGCCGAAAAAAGCCGAAGATGATGCACCTGATGCCGAGCACATGGCTGCCGCTTCAGCCTTGATTTTGGCAGCTATTTGCCTCAATGAAGATGATCCTAGTGCTGCCAGGCAGGCTGTGGATGCTGGTGCGAAAGTTTTTGGTGAAGGCATGCTGCGCTTTGCCCCAGCAGGAATTTGGCCAGAGGGCATGGAGCAGGGGGAGCAGGTCTTGGATTACGCCATCATGGTCATGCAGACACTCAAGGCCAATGCTGGTTCAGACTTTGGATTCAGCATGTTGGAGGGGCTGCCTCAAGCCGGGTTAGCACGCCTCCATCTCGTGGGGCCAGGCAATGATCTGTTTAACTATGGTGATTCTGCTGGCAGTAAATTATCTCGTCCTTGGGTCGGCACTTGGCTGGCTGGTCAGCATGGGAATTTAGGTAGCAAGGCGTTAAAAGCAGGCGCTGCTCCAGGCGCTGATACGGCCTTCTTTAACCTCGCTGGTGACTTCATGTATTACAATCCACATGCCGCTGGCGATGGTATGCCTGATAGCTTGGACTATGGCGTCACCGGCGGTCAGGTCGCTGCACTGCGCTCGGCTTGGGATAAATCAGCGGCTTATGTTGCCTTCAAAGGCGGAGACAACGGTATCCCTACTGCTCAATTAGATCTGGGAACTTTCGTCTTAGACATGGCTGGGAAACGCTGGGGCATCGAGCTCGGTGCCGAATCAGATCGTGCGCCAGGGTTAGATCCCAAAGCAGCCGACCGCAGCAAGCGCTACAAACTCTACATCGAAGGGACTCGTGGCCAAAACACCTTGGAAATTGGAAAAGCATCTGAGGCGAAGCCGGAGCCAGCTAAAAAAGGTGCCCCTGCAGCTCCAGATGTGGGCACCAATCAGAGTTTTGATGCTAAAGCCGCCGTTCTTTTTTCTCAGAGCACTCCTGAACTTGGCGTGGCTGCTGTGGATTTAAGTCAAGCCTACTCCAAGGCCACAAAAGACTTCTATCGAGGTGCCATGATGGTTCGCGGAGCTAAGCCCTACGTCGTCATACAAGATGATCTCACCCTCAAAAATGGCACGGATGTGATCTGGAAAATGCACACCAAGGCCGAAGTGGCAGTGGATGGAAAAAGCGCCAAACTCACCGATGGCAAACAGACGCTTTATACGACCATCCTTTCTCCAGCGGGAGCTACTTTTTCCACCGAAAATCCACCAGAGCCCACTAATGAGCAGATGAAAAAACTCACGGGCATTCGTGTTCTTAAAGTCAGTCTCGCTGAGGTCAAAGGACCGCAGACCATTTCCATCGCCTTTTCCACTGAAGAAGCTGCACCCGCGCATGTCGTAAAGCCGATTATCGAATGGGTAGGTAAGAAGCGGTAGCATTCAGCCAAGTGCGAGATGGGTTAGCAAATGGGGAAAATCTGTGTCAGTTTAGGCTATGTCATTCTGTTTATCTTTCCCTGTCACAGGTAATCCCAAGGAGGTCTTGGAGATGATTGAAAGGCCACTGCTTGAACCCAGTGGCCACGAGGTTCGAGTGCGCATGCGCTATGCGCCGGTGAATCCTGCTGATTTGAACTTTATTGAGGGGAATTACGGTCGTCCCTCGAACCCTCCATCCATTCCTGGTCATGAAGGTTGTGGCGAGGTTGAGGCTGTTGGCCCGCTGGTTTCCTCGTTAATCAAGGGGGACGTCGTGATGCCGCTCTTAGGCGGTGGATGCTGGTCTCAGCACTTGATCGCAGCAGAGCATCATTTTGCCAAATTACCTTATTCCATCGACCCCGTGCAGGCTTCCATGCTACGTATCAATCCTGTGACGGCTTGGCATATCCTGAATAAGCACGTCGAACTGGAACCAGGTGACTGGGTGGCACAAAATGCCGCTAATTCTGGAGTCGGACGTGCTTTGATTCAGATCGCGAAAAAGCAGGGACTGCGGACGATTAATTTTGTCCGCCGCACAGAGCTGATTCCAGAAATGCTTGAGTTAGGAGCGGACGCTGTGTTTCTTGATAATGATCAAGGTGTCGCGGAAGCCCAAACTTTGCTAGCGCAAGCTCCCGTAAAGTTAGCTGCCAATGCGGTCGGAGGGGATAGTGCCATTCATCTTATGGAGTTGCTCTCTCAGGAAGGTCTGATGGTAACTTACGGAGCCATGAGCCGGCGTAGTTTGAAAGTGCCTAATAAACACCTGATCTTTAAAAACCTCCGCCTTCATGGCCTCTGGATCACTAAATGGTTTGAGAAAGCTAGTAGCGCCGAGCTTTATGAGGTTTTGGAGCCACTGGCCAAAATGATCACACATCACGAGTTAGTTACAGCTGTTGATGCGATCATTCCCATGAAGGACCATCGGCAGGCCATGGCTCGTGCCCAAGAAGGTGGGCGGCAAGGTAAGGTAATCCTGGATCTGGCTTAGCTATCACCCCAAATCAAGGTGCACTCGTGCCCCAGACGATACGGTAGAAGCGTGGAGGAGTGGCGCTAAATGGAGTTGGATCGGTGAATGACATGGTCGTGTTTGTCGCCCTGGATGAAGTCGTCACAGGGGTCCAGTTGGTGAGGCTGCTGGAGCGTTCTAAGTGATAGTAGAGACCGCGTTGGGTAGGGGTGCTCATCGTCACGCTGGTGGGTTGGATGCTCATGGCAGGCACAACCTTTTCATTCATGATGCTACCAGTCCAATACTTGGCAGCAAGGTTGTAGGCGCTGATGCCTGCTTGCGAGCCAGTGATGCGTCCATGGTAATCATCTTCAGAGACGTGGATGCCACCGAAGCGACGCGATTGGCCAGCTTGGTCAGCCGCATCGTAATAGGTGCGCCATTGCAGATCTACAGCAACGCTGGGCCCGAGGTCGATCTGCATTGAGTTAGCGGCATACACATAGTTGTGGAATCCACCTGGGAAATCAGGGCTGCCTGTAAGCTTAGTGAGTGCTTCTGCTGCAGCACGGGAGAAGGTGCTATGCCCGGAGGTATAGCCGGGGAAGGCGGGCGTGTTAAATGTCTTGCGCTGAAAGGGTAGCCAGTCTCTAGCCAGCATCCATCTCACGGTGCTTTGATTCGTCGCGATGCTCGGAGCTGGGAGATTGTCCATATGCTCACCAGGCCAAGATTTGACCGCGATCTCGTCGATATGCCAAGCGCCTGGTTCATAGCTATTGGTATAGACGCTCCAGACGCTTTCATGTTTACCACCGGTTTGGATGGTGTCGGCGGTGATGATTTCGCAGACATCCGTCTGAAGAGGAAGTCCCTGTGCATGGTAGGAAGGCACACCTTGCATTGTGCTTTGACCGAGACTGGCCATGTAGCGGACCATCGTGATCGGGCGTGGTCCTGAATAGTAGCGTTTCAAAGCCCAAGCTGCGCAAGCTGCATCATGGGTGGCTGCGCTGAGTGAGAAATAGGCTTTGATGTCCCATTCGAGGTTATTGACGATGGGGCCCACGCCACCGATTCTCTTCACGGTATCTGGATCATCAGCGACTTCGTTGGCGATCACCTGCCAGTGTCCTGGAGGCGTTTCTGAGTTGGGTCCGTCCGCCCAGTATTCGGCTAAAACACGGGTATAGTTACCAATCGTGACCATGTTTGTAGGGTAGGGCTGGCCCGTTGCTGGATTGATGGCATGGCCTGTGCCATTGTCTGTGCCGAGTGGGTTATTGCCGACACCACTTGGGGAGATATTGATTAACGTTGAATCATTGAGCTGAGCGCTTGCTTGGAGGATGCCTAGAACACCAGCTTTGTATGCAGCATCCGTTGCGCTCGGTGCATTAGGCAAACTAAGTTTGGATGGACCGCCGAAGGGATCTAACCAAGGCCTGGTGGGGTCCGTGCGTGAGAGGCTGAAGGGAACGGTGGCCAATGATTGCACGCCTACAAAGCTTTGGATGCCGCCAGATGTGGGGATGCCATTTTGAGTGACGGAAACAGAAAGAGCGAGTGGCTGCCAAAAGTTTGGATTCGTGCCAGCAGGAATACCGACGCCCAGTGGCATATTGGACCGCGACGGGAATTCGCCATTGTTACCAAGCACACCCAAGCTGAGCGCAGGGTCCATATTGGGATTCACAGCCGTGGTGTAAGCTTGGGGATAAGTGGTATTGGTAAAGCCGTCTCCTGTGCCCCAACTCAATACGGCATCGGCGACTCGTTTGCCGAGTTCTGCGGGAGTGGTTAAGTTGGTTCCGAGGGATTGTGCCGTTGAGACGGAATAGCCTTGGGCTGTTAATTGGGCATCAAAGGCTGCAAGAGATGTGGCTGCACCTGCACCTGAGGCAAATCGGCTTCTTAGAACACGGTAAGCTGCGTAACTGATGGCTTCTTGGCGTGCGGCTTCGATATTGCCAGGTAGAGGAGTGATTTTCTCATTCTGAAGATAGCCCACGGCAGTGCTGTCATAGGCTGCCCAAGCGTTGTACATGGCAGTTGAGGTATGGAAGATATTGCGAGCATGGGCGGGTGGATTCGGAACGTTTCGGCGGATAGCGCCGAGAAGTTGCTCGTTCCACAGACGCGCCGCAGAAGGGATGGATTCGATGATGCGATAAGTGCTGCCAATCGGTGGGGTGACCTCTGTGTAGCTTCCAGTGGTGCCGAAAGAGAACTGGCTTTTACCCACATTGACCCAAGTCGTGAAATTGGAACTGCGCTGAATGCGGTAAATACGGCCAAGCGTTTGAGGCCACGAGATCACCGCATTGCCATTGGCTTGAAGCGCGACCGAAGGCTGGATGGATTCAGTCTGAATATTACCAGTCCAGAATTTCTCAGCTTTCGTGTAGGCTGAGATACCTGCTGTCGAGCCGATTATGCGGCCATGGTAATCATCTTCATAGGGGTGGATACCACCGTAGCGGCGTGATTGGCCCGCTTGGTCAGCCGCGTCATAATAGGTCGTCCACTGAAGTTCGACATTCGTGCTTGGACCAAGGTCAATTTGAAGTGAGTTTGCGGGGATGATGCGATTGTGGAAGCCTCCTGGGAAGTTGGCGCTGCCTGTGATTCGTGTGAGGGCTTCAGCCGCGGCACGGGAGAAGGTGGAATGGCCTGAGACGTAACCTGGGAAAGCGGGTGTGTTGAAAGTCTTGCGCTGGAAGGGTAACCAATCTTTCCCAAGCATCCAGCGCACCGTACTTTGATTCGTGGCGACGGATGGGGCAGGGGCGTTTGAAGGATTTTCTCCGGGCCAGGAATACACAGCGATTTGGCCAGTGAAATTGCTTCCACCTTGATAACTGTTGGTGGCAACGTCCCAAATTTGGTAATGCTTTCCAGGTGAGGAAATGGTGCCCACACTGGCAGCCGTAATGACCTCCACGACGCCTGTTTCCAATGGAATACCTTCTGTGTTGTAGGACGGCCCGTTAGGATCGGAAGACTGGCCTTTGCTGCACATGTGGCGGATGGCTGTGATTGGGCGAACCCCTGAATAGTAACGCTTCAGAGCCCAGGCTGCACAGGCTGCATCATGAGTGGCCGCAGAGACCGCTAGATAGTTTTTGATGTCCCATTCCAGGTTATTGACGATGGGGCCCACGCCACCGATTCTTTTCACTGTATCGACATCGTCTGCGACTTCGTTCGTGATCAAATGCCAATGTCCTGGAGGTGTCTCAGAATTGGGTCCATCGGCCCAGTATTCTGCTAAGACACGTGTGAAGTCTCCTCTGGCGACTTGATTGACTGGGTAAGGTAGGCCCGTGACTGGGTTGGTGGCGCGACCTGTGCCTGAATCTGTCCCGAGAGGGTTGTTTCCGACAGCTCCAGGTGAGATATTAATCGCGGTGTTGTCATTCAGTACGGCTCCTTTGCGCAGCACATCCATGAAGTTATCTTTGTAGGCAGCGTCGGTGCTGCTGGGGGCATTGGGTCTGCTGAGGCGTGATGGACCACCATAAGGATCAAGCCATGGCTTAGTAGGGTCACTTCGGGTAAGGCTAAAGGGGATGGTGGCGAGTGATTGCACACCGACGAAGGTCTGGATGCCACCAGGAATGGAAAGGCCGTTTTGGGTGACGCTATTGCTCAGAGAGAGGTGCTGCCAGAGATTGGGGTCTGTGCTAGCAGGAATGCCAAAGCCCAGTGGCATATTGGATTGGAACCAAACATTCGTACCCAGTGCCGATAAGGGGTAATCTAGATTGGCATTCACCGCCGAGGTGTAGGCTTGTGGATAAGTTGTTTGATTGAAGCCATCCTGGGCACCCCAATTAAGTACGGTTTGGCCAATGCGTTTTCCGAGCTCAGCCGGCGTGGTGCCATTCGTGATGGCGGCTTGAGCTACGGAGACGGAATAGCCGAGTTCTGCTAACTTGGCATCAAAGCTGGCTAAGGATGTCGCAGCGCCTGCACCACTGGCAAAGCGGCTACGTAAGACTCGATAGGCTGCATAACTGACGGCCTCGTGCCTTGCTGCCTCAATGTCTGGGGGCGGGGAAGAGATTTTTTCA
>JAPLUM010000101.1 GCA_026397605.1 Verrucomicrobiota bacterium
GGATTGCTCAGACCGAGGCGCATTGCTAACGCCAAACCCGCAATGGCGTGAACTGCATCCAGCTGTCCATAGAGCAACTTCTCCCTGATGGTGGCCCATCCAACCTCACAACTTAAATCGACCTTGACCCCATGCTTTTTGAAAAGCTCCATTTCCCGCGCCACGAGTAGTGGAGCACAGTCAACGAGCGGCTGGAAACCGATACGGACTGGCTGCACGACGCCGCTTAGGGCTGGGGTGTTGAGTGAAGCTGACTTTGGCATGACTACCATCTGCATAAGCATTCGTGATGCCATCAGATAAAAATCTGCTAGAAATGCCGCGCAATGTTTTTCACTTGATGTATGAATACCATTCATGCAGCAAGCGCTCGATACCCGACAACTCCGTGCCTTCATTAGTTTAGCTAGAAACGGCAGCTTCACCCAGGCTGGCCGCGAGCTTTATTTAACTCAAAGCGCCATCAGTCACGCGATCAAGGCTCTGGAAGGGGATCTTGGCTGCCAGCTCTTTCACCGCCAGGGGAAGAGTGTGCATCTGACCCATGCAGGACGCGAACTCCTGCCTCATGCGGAAACGATCCTGCAAGTCATGAGCCAGGCGAGGGCGACTCTGGGCACGCTCGATCAAACTCCGAGGGGAAAGCTGCGCATTGCTTGTACCACGGCTGCTGCGCAATTCATTTTACCGACGGTTTTACGTGAGTTTAAGGAGTCGTTTGAGCTTTATGAAATCCAAGTGGTCTGCGGTGAGACGCCTGCCACGATTGATCGGCTGATGGAAGGCAGCGTGGACGTGGCGGTAAGTCTGCGACCTCAGGATATATCTCGTCTGGATTGTCACCCGATTTTTGATGATGAACTGGAGTTTCTTGTTTCACCCCTTCACCCCTGGGCGTCGAAGGCTCCGAAAATCAAAGAAGCTGGCGCGGAAACTTACATCGTTGCCAGTCGTAATAGTCTAAACTTCACTTTAATTCAGGAGTTCTTCCTGAAGCTCGGGGTGCGGCTAAATTCATTCATTGAGCTTGGCAGCTCGGAAGCCACCAAAGAATTGGCTAAACTAGGCATCGGTGTCGCTATCGCAGCCCGCTGGATCGCCCGCCAAGAAATCGAGGCTGGTCAGCTGGTGGCCGTGCCTATGCCAAAGACGAAACTGCGTCGTAGCTGGATCGTTTCTACCCTGAAGGGGCGGGTGCTAAATCTCCCCGAGCGCACTTTTATCGGGCTTTGCGAGGAGGTCGGGCGCCGAATGAAGTGAGAAAAGCCGGATAAAAGAGACTCTAAAATGAGATCGGCGATTTTTCTGAAAAATTGCCTGCATTGTTTCAAGACACTTCTGGCGCACGGCGCAGAGGTGTGCTATGCGGTTCAGTTCCCCAGATGCTGTACGCATGTGGGCCTAGTCGTATGACAGATCTCATTTCCCAACTGCCCACTCTCCTCGCCACCTTTGAATCCCGCATACAGAAAGAGGCTGAGCAATTGGTCGCGGATGATGCCGTGCGCGGTCTGGATATCGTCGAAGATGAAGCTCTAGCGGAGGTGCGGATGGATGACTCTAGCGTGAATACTCGCTGGGCCTTTGAGGAAGGTGAATGGCGTGGCGACACAGATAGTGAGGATACGACGCTGCATC
>JAPLUM010000048.1 GCA_026397605.1 Verrucomicrobiota bacterium
GGCATCAGAGGCCACGCCAAGGCCGTTGGCGATAGTGCTGTTGTCTTTTCCAGGAGTTGTGACCTTCGTTTTTCCAGCAATCCATGCTTGCCGGGCCTGCTCGATCCTGGCGGTTTTCCATGTTTCATACTTTGCCAGAATTTGCTCTGGGAAATCTGTATCCAGCACTGCAATCATGCCGCGCGCGGGGGAGGTCGGAGTTGGAGCGATGCTTAAAATACCTTTGTCTGCGGCTATGGCCTGAGCCGTGGTTCCTGCACGCAGGGTGGATGCGCCTACGCTCATTTTGACCTGCACATCTTTCTTCAGAATCACCGGGCGCGGGAAGGCCTGCTTTGGAATCACGGTCCAGTTTTGGGTCGTGGCTTCTGCAGAAGGAATGGTTGGTGGCAAAAACTCATCTTTTGAAAGGGGCGGTATCGTTGGTTCCCAGCCATCATCGCTGAGCTTTGGTGCTGTCGCTTTCGCCATGCTGGGGCCATCATCCTCGATCACATGATCTGGGATGGTCGGATTAGCGGCGACCGTTGGTTTTGAGCTTTTTTCAAAAACGAGCCTTTCCCAGGGTCTGGCAAGAAAGTAGTCATAGGCCAAAAAAGCAGAGACGAGGATCAGTAAAGTAACAAAGAGTGATTTCATGGTAGGGGGGGAACCAGCGGGATCACACGGATGATGTGGCTTTTGTCTCCCTTGGCAAATAAACAATCAGAGGTTTATGCGCAGCTTTATTTCCGCCACTGCCCAGGCAGCGTGCTCTGATATCATTGCATTTTCGTCTGTGAGCAGCGCTTCTAAAGCTGGTAAATCGGCCATCGTCCCAGTATTCCCCAAAGCCACGCAGACATTGCGGATGAATGCAGGCCGCTTGATGCGCTTGATCGGGCTTTTAGCAAACAGCGCTCGGAATGAATCATCTGTGAGTTTTAAAAAGTCAGTCAGCCGATGGTTGAAGATCGTTTCGCGCGCTTGAAAAGTGGCTTCATGAGAAATTTGGGCGAATTTGTTCCAAGGGCAGGCTGTCAGGCAATCATCGCAGCCATAGATGCGGTCTCCCATGGCGCGGCGAAATTCTAAAGGAATGGGACCTTTGCTCTCGATGGTTAGGTAACTCACACAGCGTCTAGCGTCCATGCTTTGGGGGGCAGTGATGGCCTGAGTCGGGCATGCATCTATACAACGCGTGCATTTGCCGCACATGTCTTTAGCCGTTGTATCCGGTGCGAGTTCCAAGGTCGTGATCAGTTCCGCTAAAAAGAACCAGGTGCCCAGCTTGCGGTGGATCTGCATGGTGCTTTTACCTCCCCAGCCCAGCCCAGCCTCACTGGCAAAGTCGCGCTCAAGGACAGGCCCCGTATCCACATAGTAGCGCTGTATTCCTCCCTGTTCGATCATCCAGGCATCCATGGCCTTTAGCTTCTTTTCGATGATGTCGTGGTAGTCCTCATTCCAAGCATAGCGTGCAATCCGGTAGTCGCTGTCGCTAGGTTGTGGGTCTCCCTGAAAATAATTCAGTGCCAGCACTACCACGCTCTTTGCTCCGGGTAGCACCACTCTGGGGTCTGTGCGCCGCTCCAAATTCCGCGCCATCCAGGCCATGTCTCCATACTTGCCGTCTGCCACCCATTGCTCGTAGAGGGCTCGGTGCGGAGCCGCCTTCGCCTCTGCAACCCGGCAGTCAGCAAACCCTAGTTCTAGGGCTTTAGCGATGAGTTGCGGCTTAAAATCTGACATCAAGACATCCATGGATTGCTCCGGTCGAATTTCAATCGGCCGACGTGATCTTTTGAATTATAGCGCCCCTTCATGGTTAAGCAGCCAACGTTTACGATCTACACCGCCGGCGTATCCGGTAAGCAGTCCGCTGCTGCCGATGACACGGTGGCAGGGGACGATGAGCGATACAGGATTTCTGCCGATGGCAGCTCCGACAGCTCGGACGGAGTTCGGGTGGCCAATCTGCTGGGCGATCTGTGCATAGGTGGCGGTTTGTCCTTTCTGGATGTTCCTGAGAGCATCCCAGACTTTTTTCTGGAAGTCGGTGCCAGCTTTTAAATCGAGATCAGGCCCGCTGGAATCTCCTGGATCACTGAAATAGAGGTTTACCCAAGCGCGGGCAGATTCAAAACGGGGGCCATCATCTCGTACCCAAGTGGCAGAGCTTGCAGGCCAGTGCTTCTGGCCTGCAAAGTAGAGCCCACACAGTCCTCTTTCCGTCGCGGTGAGTGTGATGATGCCCAGTGGGGACGGGCATTCAGTGAAAAACAAGGTGGTGTCCATGGAGACGATTTTTGGAATTGTGCGCACTTGACTCGTTGTGGGGTGACTTTCCAGAGTTAAATCTGGTTGTTTCTTTGGCTTGCATCCGCCTCTGGTTCCGCGCACAGGATGCACCCCCCATGCTTTCAGTTTCCAATGTCAGTAAAACCTATGCCGGCCGCACTCTTTTTAGTGGTGTGTCCTTTCACATCAATCGTGGCGACAAGATCGGCCTGATCGGCCCCAATGGCGCAGGCAAATCCACGCTGTTTTCTCTCCTCCTTCGCGAAACGACCCCGGATGACGGCATGGTGACGATGGAAAAGGGGCTGGATTTTGGCTTCCTCCCTCAGGAAAGCGCGCCGGTGGATGACATGACGGTTCTTGAATTGGCCACCAGTCACGTGCACGAGCACAGCGCCTGGGAGGCTGAGCCTAAAGCCAAGCGTATCTTGAAAGGCTTGGCCTTCCGTGAGAGTGACTTTGATCGCAATGCCAGGACCCTCAGTGGTGGTTGGGTCATGCGTGCTCATTTGGCTCGCCTGCTCGTGCAGGAGCCTGATTTGCTACTGTTGGATGAGCCGACCAACCATTTGGATCTTGAGTCCTTGATCTGGTTTCAGGAATACCTCACGAGTTACCCAGGGGCTATTCTCATGATTTCCCATGACCGTGAATTCTTGAATGCATTGACCGATACCATCTTGGAAATTGGTCGTGGCAAGGTCACTCGCTACCGCGGCAACTACGATGCTTATCTGATCGAAAAAGCAGCCCGGGAAGATCAGTTGCAGGGAGCTTATGATAATCAGCAGAAAGAGATCCAGAAGATGCAGCAGTGGGCGGATCGCTTTAAGGCCAAGGCCAACTTTGCTTCCCGTGCCCAGGATAAGCTGAAGATGATTGGTCGTATGGAAAAGGTGGAAGCTCCCGTGGCTGCGGCCAAGACGGTGAAGTTCCGCTTCCCTCAGCCTCCCCGCAGTGGTCAGCGCGTTTTGGCTCTTAAAGCACTGGACTTCGCCTATGGTGAGACGCCGGTTTATAAAGGCTTGGATTTAGAAATTCAGCGTGGCGAGCGTATGGTCCTCGTCGGACCGAATGGTGCCGGTAAATCGACACTGCTGAAGCTGCTAGCTGAGGCGCTGAAACCGCAAGGTGGAGTGCATGAATTCGGTCACAATGTGAAGCCTGGCTACTTTGCCCAGTATCGTGGCGATGTCCTGAACATGCGTCACACTGTTTTGCAGTCCGCCATGGATCTGCCGAGTCGCCCAGGAGAAAACATGTGCCGTACCTTGCTGGGGAGCTTCTTGTTTCATGGGGATGATGTTTTCAAGCCCGTGGGTGTGCTCAGTGGTGGAGAAAAGTCACGTCTAGCGCTTGTCCGCCTGCTGCTTGATCCGCCAAACTTGCTACTCATGGATGAGCCGACGACGCATCTGGACATGGGCAGTATTGATGCCCTCATTGGTGCTCTGGAGGACTATGAGGGCACCCTGGTTTTCATCAGCCATGATGTTCACTTCATCCGCTCCATGGCTAAAAGTGTCATGCACATCGCTGGTGGCGTGCTCACCCCGTATGCAGGAGATTATCAGTATTTCCTGGATAAAACAAAGGCTGGCTCTGCCCGCGAAGCCCTGACTGCCAGCCTTACGAACAGTCAGCCAGGTGCCTGGACGGCTCCGAAGAAGGAAGTCTCTGGACCCAAAACCAAAGAACAGAAGCGCCTGGAGGCTGAAGCTCGGAATGCCAAGGGGAAAACCAAAAAGGGCGTGGAGGAGCGCATCGCTCGGATCGAAGTCGAGATCGCCACCCTCGAAAAACGCAAGCTGGAGATCGTGGAGCTGCTGCAAGACGGCGCTACTTATGCGGATGCCGTGAAGTTT
>JAPLUM010000362.1 GCA_026397605.1 Verrucomicrobiota bacterium
CTCACGGGCTTCCATGCCTTTTAAGCCCTTACCGCCACGCGCTTGCAGGCGATATTCAGTCGTGAGCGTGCGCTTCACATAACCAAAGTGAGTGAGGGTGACGATGTTTGCATCATTCGGGATGAGATCGATGGTTTCGATACCGCCGCCAGTGGCGTCGATACGAGTGAGGCGACCATTGCCATGCTTGGCTTTGATGACGTGAAGCTCATCTTTGATGATGGTAAGCACGCGATGCTCATGAGCGAGGATGTCCATGAGATCGGTGATCGTGGCCAGCAGCTCATCATAGTCCGCTTTGATCTTATCTCGCTCCATACCCGTGAGCTGGTAGAGACGGAGTTCCAGAATCTGATCCACCTGGGTGTCTGTGAAGACATAATTGCTGCCTTGAATGCTCGGCTGCCCACGAATGAGGATACCCAGACGCATGGCTGTTTCAGTGCTGAACTGATAGGCTTTGAGTCCGGCACGTGCTTCATCACGATTACGGCTATCACGGATGATCTTGATGAAATCATCGAGATGGCCAAGTGCGAGGAGGTAGGCCTCTAGTTTTTCCGCCTGCTGTTCAGCTTTCTTCAGGAGGAACTTGGTGCGGCGGATGATGACCTCACGGCGATGCTCAATGTAGCAAGCGATAGCGTCTCTGATGCTCAGCACACGTGGGCGACCACCGTCAATAGCGAGCATGTGGATGCTGAAGCTGCTTTCAAGTGCAGTGAACTTATAGAGATTGTTTAGCACGACCTGCGGGCGTGCATCACGCTTCAGATCTACGACGACGCGGGTATTTTCATCTGATTCATCACGCACGGCGACGATGTCAGTGATGACTTTCTCATTGGCTAGTTCAGCAATGCGCTTCACCAACTCAGCGCGATTCACGTTATACGGAATCTCGGTGATGATGATCTGCTCGCGACCATTGGTCTCAGTGATTTCGGCCTGACCACGCACGCGGACGCTGCCGTGACCCGTCTCCATGTATTCGCGGATGCCGTCTAGACCGTGAATGACGCATCCTGTTGGGAAATCTGGGCCTTTGATGAACTGGGCAAGTTCGGTATTAGTGATCGATGGATTATCGATCTGCGCGCAGACGCCATCGACGATCTCGCCTAGGTTATGCGGCGGCATGTTGGTGGCCATACCCACGGCGATACCGGTTCCGCCATTGACGAGCAGATTGGGGAAAGCTGCTGGGAAAACGGTTGGCTCAGTCAGACGTTCATCGTAATTGGGAACGAAATCGACCGTGTCCTTTTCCATGTCGGACATCAACGTGCCACCGAGAGGCGTCATGCGGGCTTCCGTATAACGCATGGCAGCCGGTGGATCACCTTCCACGGAACCAAAGTTTCCTTGCGGATCGATCAACGTCTCACGCATGGCCCAGGGCTGGCCCATGTGAACGAGTGTCGGATAAATGACGGCTTCACCATGCGGATGGTAGTTTCCTGAAGTATCACCGCAGATCTTGGCACACTTCATCTGCTTCTTCGGCGGATACAGACCGAGCTCATGCATGGCATAAAGAATGCGGCGCTGAGAAGGCTTCAACCCATCTCGCACGTCAGGCAGAGCGCGAGAGATGATGACTGACATGGAGTAATCAAGAAAGGAGTTCTTGACCTCGTCAGCGACAGAGATGGGGCGGGTGTTTGATTCTTGCATGAACGGAAAACGGATAAGCTATAAAAAATGACAATGGTGCCTGGAGAAAGAATCAGACGTCGAGGTTTCTCACGTTGAGGGCGTTCTCTTCGATGAAGTGCTTCCGGGGCTCGACTACATCACCCATGAGGATGGTGAAGATGCGTTCGGCTTCTTGGGCGTTGGTTTCATCCAGCTTGATCTGAAGAAGCGTGCGCTTGTTCGGGTCCATGGTGGTCTCGAAGAGTTGCTTGGCGTTCATTTCACCCAGACCTTTGAAGCGCTTGATTTCCATGCCGCGCTTACCGATTTCCATCACTTTATCCAGGATGCCTGGGATGCTGAAGACGGGGTGGACTTTGGCGTTGTCGCCATCACCTTCGATGACTTCAAAGAGGGGTTTATCCTGGCTGCTGAAGTGGTCTACATGCAGGCCGAGTTCATCCAAATGCTGGAAGCGGCGTTTCATGCCGTGGGCTTCGTGGATCTCGATCAAGCGTGCTCGGCGATGCGCTTTCGGGGCAGCTTGACCATCGGGATCAGCCTCAGGTTTACCGAAGAGATGCAGGTCGTGGTTTTCACGCGCAAAGGCAGCGAGCTGGTCATTGCCGAGGAAGTACTTGATGTTGATTTCATTGCCCTCGCGAATGACCACAAGGTAATGCGGCAGGTTGCCGGTGACTTCATCGCGGGCTTGCAGGTAAGCTTCAAAGTCGGCGCCATGACGGCGGATGATATCGGCAAATTTGGCCACTGGAACGAGTTGCTCGAGGATGGCTTTCAGACGCTCATCTGCGACCATGCTACCATCAGCAATATTACGCAGGCTAATTTCTCCAGATCCCATTTCTAGAAGCATGGCTTCCATCTCCGCATCACTCTGCACGTATTCTTCACGCTTCTTACGAGTCACCTGATACAGCGGCGGCTGGGCCACATAGATGTGCCCGCCTTTGACCAGCTCTGGCATCTGACGATAGAAGAAGGTGAGTAGCAAGGTGCGGATGTGAGAGCCATCCACATCGGCATCGGTCATGATGACGATTTTATGGTAGCGCAGCTTGGCAAGATTGAATGAGCCTTCGACCTCGCTGTCACCACCGATTCCGGTGCCGATAGCAGTGATCATGGTCTGGACTTCCTTATTTTGCAGCACTTTTTCAAGCCGAGCTTTCTCGGTGTTGATAAGCTTTCCACGTAGCGGAAGGATGGCTTGATTGTGACGATTGCGGCCCATTTTAGCGGAGCCACCGGCGGAGTCACCCTCGACAATAAACAGCTCTGTCTTGGACGGATCACGCTCAGAGCAGTCAGCGAGTTTCCCCGGTAGGCCGCCACTGCTCATGGCGTCTTTACGGATAGCTTCGCGGGCCTTGCGAGCAGCTTCGCGGGAGCGAGCGGCGATGATGATGTTATTGATCACCGTGACTGCGATCTCTGGCGTCTCATCGAAGAAACGCATGAGGCCTTCATAAACGATGGAGCTGACGACACCTTCGACCTCGCCATTGACGAGCTTCACTTTCGTCTGGGAATTGAAACGCGGATTCGGCAGCTTCACACTGAGCACGCAGATGAGACCTTCGCGGCAGTCATCACTTTCAATGTCAGGGAGCTTGTCTTTAAAGCTCTTCTGATTGTTGTTGATGTATGCTTTCACCGCGCGCGTGAGCGCGGCCTTCAGACCGCTGTAATGGGTGCCCCCATCAGGATTCGGGATAGCATTGGCAAAGCAGAGTGTTTGCTCACTGAGTCCCTTGTTCCACTGCAAGACGCAGTCCACGAGAATGAACTTATTTTTATCATCAATGACAACCTCACGACGACCTGCGAGGGCGATGGCGTCTGGGTGAATTTTATCTTTGTCCGCACCCAGTTCACGAACGAACTGCTTCACGCCTTCCTGATAAAACAGGATGTCTTGGCGTGGCGTCTCAGTGCGTTCATCAGTCAAAGTGATTTTGATCCCTGGATTCAGGAAGGCAAGCTCACGCAGACGCACGAGCAAGCGCTCGAAGACATAAACGGTGGTGATGGTGAAGATCGTGGCATCAGGGAAGAAGGAGATCTTGGTGCCTGTGGCCTTTGGATCTTGAAGGTCACCGAGCACGGAAAGCGGCTCGGTGGTCTTTCCACGCTCAAAGCCGATCGAGTAGATTTTACCATCGCGGAAAACCTCGCACTTAAACCAATCCGAAAGAGCATTCGTGCATTTGGCACCGACGCCGTGCAAGCCGCCGGAGAATTCATAAGCACCGTCACCAAATTTACCGCCCGCGTGCAGGCTGGTAAGCACCAGTTCCACGGTCGGAATGCCAGCCTTAGGATGCATTTCAACAGGGATACCGCGTCCATCGTCCTGGATGCTGATGGAGCCGTCTGAGTGAATGGTGATCCAGATGTTTTTGCAGTTGCCTGCGAGATGCTCATCAATGGAGTTATCCACTACCTCAAAGACACAGTGATGCAGGCCACGCTCATCGGGATCTCCAATGTACATTCCGGGACGGAGACGGACGGCTTCAAGCCCTTCCAATTTCTGGATTTGATCGGCACCGTAAGCTTGGTCAGCGGATACGGCGGTGGAGTTTAACTCAATGGAGTCAATGATTTCGTCTGGCATAAAAGATGTCGGTTTGCCATCGACTGAGTCTGTCCAAATTAACCACTTCAGAAACGTGCTCGATGGGCTGAGATAAAGGTTAGCAAGCTAGCACCTCATGCAAAGGCTTTTATGCCTTTAAGCAGGTCTTTTTTTGGGAGAAAAAACTTGAAAGATTCGAGCGAGAATTTGGCCTACCCCAAAACCCCGGCCCAATCGCTAGGCATACGCCAGTCTCCCCTGGGTGAAAGGGCCACGGAACCGACCTTGGGACCGTCAGGCATGGAGCTGCGTTTGAACTGATTTTGGGCAAAGCGACGCAGGAAAAGGGCTAACCATTTGTCGATCACGGCGCTCTCATATTTCCCGGCAAAGGCGATGCCTGCGAGATAACGGATTTTTTCAGCCGGACAGCCGTGACGGACGAAGTGGAAAAGGAAGAAGTCGTGAAGTGCATAAGGACCGACCGTGTCTTCCGTTTTTTGCTCCATTTGCCCATCTGCGCCGACTGGCAGTAGCTCAGGTGATATGGGTGTGTCGATGATGTCCTGCAAGATGCCGCCTGCTTCGTCAGCGTAGAGTTCCGTGGCGCACCAGTCGATGAGGTATTTTACCAGTGTTTTAGGCACGCCGGCATTGACGTGATACATGCTCATGTGGTCGCCATTGAACGTACACCAACCCAGCGCGGCCTCCGATAAATCACCGGTGCCGATAACGACGCCGCCGGTCTGATTGGCCACGTCCATGAGTACCTGCGTGCGCTCCCGGGCCTGAGCATTTTCATAGGTGATGTCATGCAGATCAGCGGGGTGACCGATGTCGCTAAAATGCTGATCCACGGCGGCACGGATGCTGATCGTGCGCAGGGTGATACCGAGTGCCTGCGCCAATTGCTCGGCATTGTCTTTGGTACGATCCGTGGTGCCAAAACCGGGCATGGTCACGGCCAAAGCCGCACTGCGTGGTATATCAGCGCGCTTGAGAGCCTCGATCATCACCAGCAGGGCTAGCGTGGAGTCCAGTCCGCCAGAAAGGCCGAGCACGGCAGTCTTGCTTTTAGTTTGGCGAAGGCGACGGGCCAGGGCGGTGGCCTGGATGGCGAAGATCTCCTCGCACACGCCACGGCGATCTGCCCCAGCTGGAGGCACAAAGGGAGAGGCGGAAACTTGGCGCAGCAGCCCTGCCTTGTATCCAGCTGTCTGCCCGAGCGTGATGCTCACTTTTCGGTAGTCAGGCCGCGTTTCGTCATCGCGAAAAGCCGCGCTTTTGAGACGCTCGTGAGCCAGCCTCTGGAGATCCACATCCACGATCACGTCGCGAGTTTGGAAGCTGAAACGCTCCGTCTCGCCCAAAAGCACCCCATTCTCTGCCACTAGAGCATGACCAGAATAGACCGTGTCAGTGGACGACTCCCCTGCCCCAGCACTGGCATAAACATAGGCTGCCAAACAGCGCGCCGATTGCTGGGTGACTAAGTTGCGGCGATACTGCACTTTTCCCAGCACCTCATTGCTAGCCGAAGGATTCACCAAAACCGTGGCTCCTGCGAGAGCGGCTAGGCTGGACGGAGGCACGACCGTCCATAGATCCTCACAGATCTCCACCCCCACGACGAAGTCAGGCAGATCAGACACCTCAAAGAGCAGATCAATACCAATCGGCACTCCAGCCACCTCCGTCGCACGAAGCGTTGCCGCAGGTGAAAACCAGCGGCGCTCATAGAACTCGCCTGAATTTGGCAGAAAGCTCTTCGGCACATAGCCCAGCACACGGCCACCACCAATGATGGCCGCAACATTATAGAGACGACTTTCCACGGGCAACGGCAGGCCGACCAGTGCTAAGCAGCCCAGTCCAGCACTAGCCTCCGCTAGCGCCTGCAAACCTGCAAATGCCTGCTTTTGGAGCGCAGGAAAATGGAACAGATCCGCACAGGAGTAGCCAGTCAGGCACAGCTCTGGAAAAACAACGAGGCGGCAGCCTTCGCCAGCCAGACGCCGCATTTCCAGAGTCAAAATTGCCGTATTGGCAGAGACATCCCCGAGCTTCAGCTCAGGGGACACAGCTGCCACGCGGGCAAAACCGTGCTGTTCGTGCTGGCAATCATTCTGGGTCGGGGCAGGCATGGCAGATTAATAACACAGATCATTCGGATGGAAACCCCCAGTCATGCCACGTCAGGAGGTCATAAAAAACAACATCAGAAAGGAGGCTGAGTCACCAGACCACGCGGCCAAGGTGTAAGTATTCTGTTCAAATGCTGTTTGGTCTTGCATAGAAAAATATAAATACTATAATTTTCAAAATAATGCTGCAACGTCTTATCACATTCTGTGTCCTCGCAGGGGTTCTCCTCGCGGGAGGTCTTGTGGCGCATCAAAAGGGCCTAACATCGGCGATTCGAGAAAAAGCCCACGCTTGGCTTACGGGACAAAGTTCAAACTCTGGATATGTCCAGTTTCGAGTAGATCTAGTCGATCGTTTTAATTATGCTAGAATCGCAAGTAAGCAGGAAATTTTGCGGATCGATCCTGAATTAGATGCCTGGATGGCCGCTAATTTTCCGACCATGTCCACGGACGATATGAATTCTGTGACCAAACAGATTCAGACCGCGCTACCCCGGTATTACAGAGTCAGTGTTTGCATAGCAGCGGGTCCGTCCCTGAAGCTACTGCTGGATCAATTCCAGGATTTCTCATCCAAGACAAACCCGGAGATGTCACACCTCGGCTTTGCCATTCGGTCATCTGTTGGAGGACTCACCCAGCAAGCCTTAGTGATCGTCGGTCAGCGCCTGCGTGATTTCAGCCCAGAAACCCTGACCGAAAAGAAAGACGATGCCTTTTTTAGCCGCTGCCTGCACTGCAAACATCCACACATCGTCAGAGTCTCCCGCGCCCAACATAGCCTGGGTTTAGAATGCCCAAACTGCCGCCGGACCTACGCCGTAGTGGCCTCGGATCAAAAAGGCCAGTTTCGTTACGTGAATGAATTCCTCACCGGGTACGCGCCGCCAGCCGTCTTTAATAAAGATCTTTCGCGCTACTTTCAGCTCATGACCATCTGCTCTGCCGTGCATGGAAACTGCATCTACACTCGTGATCCAGGGGTGAAAAAAGATGCTACTGACGCCTGGCAGACCAGCCTAGAAACCCAGAGTCTAGGCCAAGGTGACTGCGAAGACTCCGCCATTTATCTATGCGATTGGTTACTGACACGAGGCTTCAATGCACGTGTGGCGCTAGGCAGATATGGCGACCTCGGCGGCCATGCCTGGGTCGTGGTGAAGCTAGATGACCGTGAGTACCTATTAGAGTCCACCGAGGCCATGCCCGACCCTAGCAACCCGCCATTGGTCACCAAAGTAGGCAGCCGTTATGTGCCAGAGGTGCTCTTTGATCGATTTGCTATCTATGCCAGATCCACGCCAGGGCAAACCTGGAAAAATGAGTATTTTTCTCCCAAAGTCTGGACCCGTGTGGAACCGCGTTCCCTAACTCCTGAAAGCAAGCCAATGCCTCTAGGATTCGCCCAAAACAAAGACTCCACCATTGTCGATCCATCCCGCATGGCCAGAACAAGTCAGCCAAACCCAGCTGCGGCCCCCTTCATGGAGCTGGAAGAAATCCCTCGCGACGCAGCTGTCTGGAAAATGCTCCTACCGATGAGCGCTGGAGGAAAATAAACGACAAGTTGACGACCCCAGATCCCTTTTTGAGAAAGGCTTTATCTGCGGCGATGTAGCATCATGCCAAAGCAGCCGAAAATCCACAAAACCACTCGGCTAGGTTCTGGGACGATGCCTGCAAGGATCGAAGTGCCAGCAGTGCTGTCGTAGGCCCAGTCCACCACGGTGCCTCCAGGAGATGCATTGTCGATGACGAGGCGCACCCAGCCGTAATGAACAGAGCCACCCACCGTCTGCTTGAAAGCGATCCCGAGAAGACCGGGTGTGGTGAGTTGGAAATTCCCCAGCGCAGGCCCAATAACCGCTGAGCCACCAAAGCCTGCTGGGCCGAAATTACTGGCTCCACTGATCAGCGTTCCGGTGCCGAGATTGAGCACATCCACTCCAGCAAAGACCAACTGCGAAAGATTGCCCACACCGATGTCTTCACCACCGAAGAAGGGATTAAACCATGGGGCGGTGTTAAACGTCCCAGGCTCAGTGGCAGAAGTGGCTCCTGAGACGACATTGAAATACAAGCCATCGGGATCTACCGGAATGTTGAGGTTGCGGATGCCAGAATAAACGACGGCTGCTTGTGCCGCTGAGAGCATCACGAGGCAGGCTGTGGAAAGTATGAGAAGGCGTTTCATGAAAGGAATGTATTAAGGAGTGATATCGACGGCCATTCTAAAGAATCGAGCTTTTTTACCAGCAATGAAACGTGGATACGGCACGCTTACTGCCTGGTAGGTGCCGTCATCTGCGAGCACTGTGGGCGTGACTGTGCTGTTTTGCCAAGAGGAAAGGGTGGCACTGAACTGCGCTGTGTAAGTCAAGCCTGCTGCCACATGATCTTTTCGGCGTATGAAGACGGCTCGGTAATCCGTGCCAGTGCTGATTGGGCCAAAGAGGGTGATGGGTTGACCGCGCGTAACCAAGGAACCACCGCCTAGTCCACCCGTCGTCACCAGGACTCCCGTGCCTGATGAGTTGCTGGCAGGATTGGTCCCAAACGCAAACTCGAAGAGATTGGCGACGCCGTCTCCGTCTGCGTCACCTGTATTGGCTGTAGAGCCGGATTCCACGGTGCTGCCAAAATTGGCGAGTCGCCATGCCTCCACCAGACTCATGACGGTGCCCTGCATGAGGGGCGGCGTATGCCACACGGGCCGCTCGCCTGTCTGATAGGCGAGGATTTTAACGCTGCCTGGGCCGGTAACGGTGAGCTGATTTCCACTCACACTGGCAGGACCGCTCACATAGTAAGTGATGGGTAATCCTGAGCTGGCGGTGGCGGTGAGGGGGATGGGAGTGTTGTAAGCAGAGATCGTCACCGCTGGGAAGGTGAGGGTCTGTGTGGAGATGCCAGGGTGCGCAGACTCAAAGAGGCTATTGACTCGGGCTAGGCTAGTCACCTGATAGTCCGCATTGCTACCGATGCCCCAGAGGGTGCCGTCAGCACTGGCTAGCAAGGTCTGGAAACCGTTGCCATTGCCTAGCAGCGACCAGATATTGGTGCCTGGGAGGATCTGCGCAGGCGCATTGCGATTCACCGTCGTGCCGTCGGCAGTTTGGCCATAATAATTGCCACCCCAGCCCCAGGCTGTACCGTCTGATTTCAAGGCAATGCTGTGTTCAAAGCCTGCGTTGAGCTGTGCCCATAGTGTATCCGTGCCGATTTGGACAGGAGCGGAGCGATTTGTCAGGCTGCCATCTCCCAGCTGGCCGGAGCCATTGAGCCCCCAGGCCCATAGGCTACCGGTTGTTTTGATGGCCAGACTGAAAGCTGCACCACCTGAGATCTTGGCCCAATTCGTATCCGTGCCGATCTGCACGGGTGCCGTCCGCTGAGTGGTGCTGCCCTCACCGAGCTGACTGCTTGAGTTCAGTCCCCATGCCCAGAGGGTGCCGTTTGACTTCAGGGCCAGGGTATGACTGCCGCCACAATCCACGGCGACCCAGTCAGACGCTGTTCCCACTTGGACGGGTGCGGTGCGCTGCGTCGTTGTGGAATCACCGAGCTGCCCATTGGTATTGAGGCCCCAGGTCCACAGAGTGCCATCAGCGCGGATACCGGCACTGTGTGAGGAGCCTGCGGAAATTTTTGACCAGGTGGATACCACTCCTACCTGGATAAAAGCCGTGCGAGTCGTCGTACTGGAGTCCCCCAGTTGGCCATTGGAATTGATCCCAGCTGCCCAAAGAGTGCCGTCACTGCGTAGAGCAAGGGTGAAGCTCTGGCCGCCAGCTAAGGAGGTCCAGTTTGTGGCTGAGCCGATCTGCACTGGCAGCGGTCTGCGGGTGGTGGTACCATCGCCGAGATCACTGAAATTGGAACCGCTGCCCCACAGGGTGCCATTGCTGCGGATGAAATGGTTGGCCCAATTGTTTTCACAGAAAGCTAAAATGCCGCCACTGGTGATAGCGGTGAGGTTTGGGGCCGCAGTGGCCATTTGGCCTCGATTATTTCCGCCTGCACTCCAGAGGGAGCCGTCAGTCTTCACCCCCAGACTGTGATCTGCACCGCCACTGATGGCTGCCAGTGCTGTGGACCAGTCACTATCTGTGCCGACCCGATTCGGCGTGGTACGGATGCTGCTGTCACCAAAGCCCTGTGGTGCCACGCCGGAGCCTCCACCCCAGGCCCAGAGACTGGAATCAGATCGTGTGGCTAGGCAGTGGCCCTGACCCGGGACGATCTGGGTCCAAGTCGTGGCAGTACCGATTTGAACAGGTGAGGTACGATTCGTCAGCGAGCTATCTCCTACCATGTACCCATTGTTACTGCCCCAGGCCCAGAGTGCCCCTCCGCCTTGAATCGAGTAGGAGGTATTGGCAGCGCAGGCGAGCTTACTCCAAGCTGTGCTCGTCCCCACTTGGGCTGGGGATGTCCTAGTGCTGGTATCTCCCAGTCCGAGCTGACCACTGCTATTGAGCCCCCAAGCAAACAGATTCCCCGTCGTGGTGCGGGCAAGCACATGGGCACTGCCAGCCGCAAGGCTCGGTGCAGTGGTGCTCCAATTGGTAGCCACGCCGATCTGCGTCGGTACATTTCGGCTGACTAGATCTCCGAGCCCAAGTTGACCACTGGCATTTCCGCCCCAGGCCCAAAGGGTGCCATTGGTCTGCACAGCGATGACAAAATCTGCGCCTGCAGCCACTCGAGACCAAGTTGTCAAAGCACCCACTTGAGTCGGCGAAGAGCGGCTGGTCGTGTCTCCCAGTCCGAGCTGCCCGCTGGCGTTCCCACCCCAGACCCACAAAGCACCAGCACGAATCGCCACGGTGAAATCGGCGCCTACTGCGGCTGAGGACCAATTGGTAAAGGTGCCGATCTTCACCGGAGTTCGCGAATCAACGGTAGTTCCATTGCCGACTTGCCCATTGTTGTTCTGCCCCCAGGCCCAGAGTGTGCCATCCGATTTAATGCCGACGCTATGATTGGCCATTGGCCCGATGGCCAGCCTGCTAAATTTACCCTCGCCGACGACAAAGGTCCGATAGACATCGGGTGCTGACGTATAGCCACTGCCACCGGACTGTGAAATCCGAATCGTCACGGGGCCTCCCTCAATGCTGGGGGTGAAGGTGGTGCCAGTCAAAGTCCCCCCACCGCCGGCGACGATCTGGAGTGAGACAGGAAGACCACTGGTAGAGCCGAAGCCGAGAAGCGACAATGGACCATCACTGACGAATCGTGGGGCAAAAGCTGCGGGGCCAAAAATCGTCTGTCCAGGGCCTGGGACGGCCACACCAGTGCCAGTGAGAGTGATGAGGAAGGGATTCTCATCTGGATCATTGCTCGGGATGCTCAGAGTGACGCTGCGGCTGCCCTGAAGCAGTGGCGTAAAGTTGACGCTGAAAGTCGTACTTTGGCCACCGCTGAGGGAGTTATTTAAACCAACCGTGCTGAGCACAAAATGAGGCGCATCAGCACCCGTTAGCGTGATCGTGCCGATGCTTACTGCTGTGCCGGGAGTGGCGTTTCGAAGCGTAAAGGTCAGACCGCTGCTGGTGCCCATGTCGAGACTTCCATAACCGAATGTCACACCGCTGCTGATCTCCGTAGCCGCAGGTTGCTCCACGATGATGTCGATCCCGAGTGTGGTGAAGCTTTGAATACTGCTGGTGACAGTGCCGCCTGCATTGGAGGCCGTAGCACGATAATAATACGTCACGCCAGCATTCAGACCACCGAGGGAAAAGACAGGAGTCGCCGAACTCGACGTACCAGAGCCTGCACTCTGACTGGCCGTGGTGCTAAAGGAGGCCAAGGTCGGAGAGGAGCCGTACTGGAAGCTCACCGAAGTTAGGGCACCATTCGGATTCACCATGGCGGTAAGATCAGCGCCTGAACCATCCACATTGGCATGAGCCGTAGTATTGATGACCGGTGCCACCAGAGTCCCGATGGTGATCTGCTCAGGACCGACTGCATTCCAGGCAAACTCATCTCCAGGCTGCCAGGCCAGTAAGACCACGGGCGTGCCGGGCGGCCCTGTGACATTGATTTGATCTCCAGTGATGGTGGCCTGACCAGAGACTAGTGAAAGCTGCACTGGCAGCCCACTGCTGGCCGTGAAACGATAAGGATTAGTGCCAATCGGCGTCGTATTCAGCGTCTGCGTGGCCAAAGCAGGTGCCCCAAACCCAAAGGGTGCCAGTCGTCTTAATGGCTGCGGCATGAGCTGAGCCACCTGCCACTTGCAGCCAATTGGTGTCCGTGCCGATCTGCACAGGTGCCGTGCGCTGGGTCGTGCTGCCGTCACCTAGCTGACCTGTGCTATTCAGTCCCCAGGCCCAGAGGGTACCATTGGTTTTGATGGCGTAGGATGAGGAGCCATAGGTGGCCACACTGGCCCAGTCCGTCGCAGAGCCGATCTGGACAAAGGCCGTGCGGGTCGTCGTGCTGCCGTCACCAAGCTGTCCATTGCTATTCGTGCCAGCTGCCCAGAGGCTGCCATTGGCTTTGATGGCCAAGGTATGAGCACTGCCAGTCGCTATCTTACTCCAGTCGGCATCCGCGCCGATCTGAGTGGGCGTAGTGCGGCTGGTGCTGGCTCCATCCCCCAGCTGCCCGCCGGTCCCCAGGCCCCAGCCCCAGAGCGTGCCGTTGGTCTTGATCGCCATAGTAAAGCCATTGGTTGTCAGAGTGGCTGAAGGTGAGGGAGCTACAACAGCCCAATCCGTGGCCGTGCCAATCTTAACGGGTGAGCTACGCGTGGTCGTGGTGCCATCGCCCAGCTGACTGATGCTATTTGCCCCCCAACCCCAGAGCGTGCCGTCTGCCTGAATCCCCATGGAGAAGCCGCCACCCGCGCGGACACTAGCCCAGTTGGTGGAGGTGCCCACAGGCTGGGGATCGCCCCCTGCAATCGCCGTCGTTCCATTCCCAAGCTGGCCATTGCCACCACC
>JAPLUM010000793.1 GCA_026397605.1 Verrucomicrobiota bacterium
GAGAAATGCCGGTCACAATCGGCATCTTTATCCAGCCGGGCACCTTCCCTACCAGTAACCCCAAAGAAAAAGCGCGCAGCAATCGCAGCTTTGAATATGACTCCCTTGGCGATCTTTACGCCCGCTTTTTACTGGAAGAAATCATGCCTGCTGTGGCCAAAGACTACAACATGAGCACCAACCCCGATGAGCGCGCCATTTGCGGCAACAGCAGCGGCGGCATTTGCGCCTTCACCGTCGCCTGGGAAAAGCCTGATGCTTTCCGCAAGGTCGTCAGCCACATCGGTTCTTTCACCAATATCCGTGGTGGTCATGTCTATCCTGCGCTGATCCGTAAGACCGATAAAAAGCCGCTGAAAGTCTTCCTTCAAGATGGCAAAAACGATCTGGACAACCAGTTCGGCAACTGGCCGCTAGCCAATCAAGACATGGCCGCTGCTCTCAAATTTGCTGGCTATGACTACCAGTTCGTCCTGGGGGAGGGCACGCACAATGGCAAGCATGGCGCCACATTACTGCCGGACACCTTGCGCTGGCTTTGGAAAGCGGGCGCTAAATAAAGACTCGTTTGTTCTTCGTTCTAAAATTTCATATCACGCCATGTCACCACGCCTTCTCCTCGCCACACTGACCACCCTCGCCCTCTCCCTGCTCTGCCCAGCCCAGGACACTTCATTGCACGACTACCTCATCGACGGAGAAGGCTGGAAGGAAGCAGCCAGTGGTTACGCCTTTACAGATGGACTCTGCACCGACACTGCAGGCAATCTTTTCTTCACCGATGTGAAAGCCGGTAAAGGCATTTATAAGCTGGATGCAACCTCGGGGAAGACCGACCTCTTTTTGGACAATCTTCCTGGCATCAGCGGGCTGCAAATAGGTCCTGATGGGCGTTTCTATGCCTGTCATAACAAGGAACAGCGCATCATCGCCATCACCATGAACGGCGAAGTGGAAGTGCTGCTCACCAACGTGAAATGCAATGATCTCGTCGTCAGCAAGAAGGGTCATCTTTACTTCACAGAAACACCCACACAAATCATCCACCTGATCACCGCAGACAAGAAACACATCGTCGCTGATCAAGGGCACATCGTGAAACCCAACGGCATCACGATCTCCACCGATGAGCGCACCCTCGTCGCCTCTGAGCATGGTGGTAAGCACGTTTGGACCTGGCAGATCAGTGACGATGGCACACTCACTGCCGGAGCCCCCTTCATGACCATGTGGCTACCCGTCGGCAAAGAAACCGCTTCAGGAGATGGTGTCACCACCGAGTCCAAAGGCCGCTATTTCGTCACCACCGAGCTTGGCATCCAAGTCTTTGACACTGCCGGACGTCTAGCAGGCATCATTGGAAAACCAGACCCCATGGGAAAAGTCGTCAGTTGTGAATTCGCAGGAAAAGACCATGACCTGCTATTCGTCGCCGCTGGTGGCAAGATTTTCAGCAGGAAACTCAAAGTCACAGGCTACTTCGCCCAGTAACACACCTTGACCTCTCCATAGAGCAGTTTATCAAACAGATAGCCAACTCAAATCATGATCAAACTCACCGGAATAGCAGATGAAGCAGGCGCGCCTCTTGACGTGCAAATCAAAGCCCACCAAGAACTTGGCTGGGACAGCATTGAATGCCGTGGCGTGGAGCTGGATGGCGTGAAAGGCAACCTGCACGAGATCCCTGACGCGCTCTTTGACCAAGTCTGCGA
>JAPLUM010000180.1 GCA_026397605.1 Verrucomicrobiota bacterium
GAAATTCTCAGGACGAAGCCAAGCACCCAGATCCTCCGTCAAGGAAAGGCAGATGCTTCGACGCTGGTGATCGGCGGTGAAGTCACCCGCTTTGTCGAAGGCAATGCCGCTCTGAGGCTGATCGTTGGGATGGGAGCCGGAAGCAGCTATTTTGACGCGACTATTCGCATCTCCGATGGTGGAAACGGAGCCACAATCAACACCTTAAAAGCCGATAAAAACAGCTGGGGCCTGGGTGGCTCTTTAGCTGCCGCTCAGACAGTGGATACCTTCATGTCTGAAGCCGCCAAAAAGACCGCCACCACCGTGGCCCCTTACGTGAAATAGTCTTTCATCACAGCACCCTCCTCACCAAACAGGCGGACCATTGGGTCCGCCTGTTTCATTTCCACATGAGGCTCTGGCAAAACCTCGCATTCTGGTCTCGCGTGCGGGACGCCTACATACCGACTCGTAGGCTCGTTCGCCAGAACGAGAAGGACGTGGGTTTCACAAGTAGCTCACATATTAATCGCTATTTCCTTGAGAGGGGTCGCCAACCTTTTCTCGCCCCTTGAGAAAGGATGTCTTGCTCATAATCCAAAACTTCCTTTCCAGCGCCGCCAGCTACGGTGCGGGGTTTTATCTGATAGCCTGGATGGCAGAGGCTATTTTCAGAGACTAGCAGTGAGCTGGTAATGTCAGCCAAATCAGTGAGCGTGTGAAACAGATTGGCCGAGCCAAAGGGGATGTTTTGACGAGCCTTTAGCAGCTCACATTTCTGAGGATACAATTTTCGATAGCCCTCTGAAAACCACATGAACATCGGGACATGCAGCACGTCCACAGTATTGACGCCATGAGCAAAAGGCAGCGTCAACGCATCGCCCGAATTTTCCCCGTGATCGGCGATGTAACAAAAGCTGGTTGCCGCGTTTGATTGTTTTTGCAGCAGATCGATCAAGCTACCTAGAACCTGATCTGTAAAGGCGATGGAGTTATCATAGGCGTTTTGCAGATTGACGAGATCTTCTTTGGAGAGATTTGGTTTTTTCCTAGCTACAGGACAAGCCGCACGATCCACAGGATACTGACCGAAGCTCTCTGGATAGCGCTCCGCATAATTGGAATGACTGCCCATGGTATGACAGACGATCAAGAGTTTCGAGTCGCCTTGAGAAAGCGCTTTTTCGACTTCCAGCACAATCTCAGAATCCAGCACCGTAGAGTAACTGCCAGTGGAGCTAGGATCCACAGCGCCACTTAGAAACATGGCCTGATCGGCGTCCTTCGCATAAAGAGAGCTACTGGTATCACAAAAGCCTGTCTTCTTTTGAGTCGATAGCCAGACAACCCGGAATCCAGCCCTCCGAAAGACCTGAAGAATACTGGGCGCGGAGGCTGCCAGCTTATGCGTGCCAGGCTCCGTATTCGTGAGGATCATCGGCACGCTCAGACTCGTGTAGGATCCAGGGGATACAACATCCGTGAAGTCTAATAGCCCCTCACACTTATCCAATCGCGGTGAAGTCTGGCGGTGATAGCCATGTCGTGAAAAATTGTCAAACCGGCAGGTCTCTCCCAGCACCAACAAGTGAATTTGGCGCTCCTCTGAAGCGGCGCTCGTCTTCCCAGGTTCTGCGGTGAAACTGGTCATCAAATGACTGCGATCGGCCAACTTGGACCGTTCCTGCACGGCATTGACAAAGCTAAAGCCCAGCCCATAGGGGAAAATCAACGACAGCCGTTGCGCAGACGGCTTCCAGCCAAACTCCCAGCCCAATGTGCAAAATTCGTGGAGTGGTAAAACCATCACGCCGACGACAACCAGACAGCGCATGGACTTTTTCAGGCGCAGTTCAGCACTGATACCACGCGAGATCAGCCACCAAGCAATCGCTAAAATCAGGAGACTGAGCCCAGCAATGACCAAAGCAGCAAACGCAAAGCTAGCCAGCTCGTCTCCACTGGACTCCAAAAGCGTCAACACCGCCCATTCATTAGGCTGAAAGCCCGTCACATGAACGTAGGCAGACGTCACCGGAATCAAAAGCGTGAAAGGCAGCCAAACCAAGAGGACCGACCTGACCCGCCAGCCTAAAGCCATGGGCAAAAGCATGAGCGCGATTCCCTGAAGCAACAAGATTTTAGCTAACCCTGCATCTTCAGCCTTAAAGATGACCAGCACGTTCGGTAGCGACAAAAGCAACACAGCCAACAGCGCACAAATCCAAGAGCGGCGCACGTCTTGGGCAGGTGAACTTTGGGGCTTTTGACTCATATAATAACAATTTAACTAGATTAAATATAAATTATATAAAAACAATAATCAAGCCTCTCATTTGGATGTTATCCTCCGCATCACCACGATTTGTGATTTTTCGGGAAGCTGGAGTGCTGGAGATTACCATTGAAGGTCTTTCTCGGAGGTACGTTCGCTCATGTCGTAGAGTGGTCCGCACAGTCCCCTGTGCGGACTGAAGTCCGAGCGGGAGTT
>JAPLUM010000206.1 GCA_026397605.1 Verrucomicrobiota bacterium
CCAGTGATTCAATGGTGCCAATTGTAGGTTGCTGCCAATCGTGGGTTTATTCCTGCGATTGGCAGTTTCTTTTGAACCTGAAAAACCTCAATAATTGACCGCACTAGCTGAATCCAGATCAAAGCCTGAGCTGGCACGGCCATTGAGGGCGTTGTTTTCTGACGTGTGGCGGATGGGGATGCCGGTGCTGTCGCGGAGGATGCTGTCTCCTGTGGCGATGATGCGGATGAAGCGGATCCAGGTGAGATCAGCTCGGCCTAGACTGCTGAGGTCAAAGCTGTCTCCACCGCTGCGGGTGGGATCGGTAGGATCGTCGCCAGTCGTCGCGTTGATGCCGGTGAATCCGCTGGTGTAGTAGCTGGGTTGTTTCAGATCCACACTTCCGTCAGCAGCGACCTGAACACGGCAAGGAAAGCGGTACCATTCGTCCTCGTGAATGGCAACTTCAACGACGGCAGGCTCCATGAACCGGCGTTTGGGGTCGTTTGCCATGAAGAAGACATTTTCAAAAAGAGTGAAGTCGGGTCCAGGTGCTGACTCGATGATGTTATTGGTAAACTGTAGCACGATGCTGCCTCCGCCGGATTGACTGGCATGAAGAGAGACGACATGAGCTGGTAGATAGGCGGGGATGAATGTGCTGGTTCCATTGGGCGGCCCCAGGATATTATTTGGCACATTACTGGCGCCATAGCCGCCACGGGAGAGTGGCGTGAAGTTTAGAATGGCATCGGCATAGGGATCTGCCATGCGTGCGTCTTGAGCTTGCTGCTTTGAGAACGGCAGGATGGTCGTCAAGGCAGCTGCATAGGGGATGCTTGTGCCGCTGCTGGTGATGGCTGTGAGCTCGTAATTAGGGCTGCTCCCAGGGGCTAAGCCGTGATCGACATAGTTGCTGCCACGTCCTCGGTAGATCTCGCTGCCATTCCTTTTGAGGCTGACTCCAGTGATGTTTGCCTGGAGCGCCTGACGCATCTCTTTGTAGCGCCACGCCAGCCCGACCTTCCGATCAGATGGCACGGCAAGCAAGCCACGGCTGATGTTGAGCTTAAAGGTTTTGTCAAAGGTTAAGCCATCACTGTCAGTGACACGCACAGGAAGTTTCAGCAAAGCTTCGATATCTGGCGTGGTTCCGCTGAGTACGCCTTCAGGAGTGAATGTCCAGCCGTTGGGTAGCTCCGTATTCAGGAGACTCCAAGTGTAGGGCGACGTGCCACCGCTGGCTTCAAACTGGCCGCTATAGTTGGCTTTTGGCGCGGCTGGGGGCAGGGGATTCTTGGTGGTGATGTCTAGGCCAAGAGTGACTTTCAGTTCAAACTGCCGCTCCACACTGGTAGCTTGATCTTGCAGGGTGATGAGCAAATCATGATCTCCGGTTTCCAGTTTGGAATTGGTGTGGATGCCTGTTTTGGCGTCGATCAGCCAGCCGGGTGAGCTGGTTTCCAGACTCCAGGTGTAGGGCTTGGCTCCACCACTACCGGTGAGGGTGACTCTGTATCCACGCGGCGTCTCCATGGCTGGTAATGTGGTCGTGGTAATGGTCAGGGGTTCCTCTGTCGCGATGCTAAGCGTGCTTTGACCTGAGGCCTGAGTGCCTGCGGAGTCGCTCACGTAAATGACCAGCGGCAGGGTGAGTTCACTCTCTGATTGGCCTGTGTAATCGCCAGTGGCTGCATTGAGTTGAAACCCGGAGGCAGCATCATCTATCTCGATTCGCCAAGAGTAAGGTGGAACACCTCCGACGGCGTTAAAGCGATGTGCGAAGGGTTGCTTGATTTGGCCCGCTGGCGGGTGTGGGGTAGCGATGCTGAGTGGGATGGCATTTAGCTGGACCGCACGGACATTGCCGTCATCCAGAGTCTTCATGCCGGATAGATCAAAGACGGGATGCCAAGTTCCGTGAGCACGCACTTGGCGCTGTAGGCCATTGCCTCCGCTGCCACTGATCTCGGTGATTCCGATGGGGAGGATGTCATCTAGCGCGCGGCTATCCCCGAGTCGGAAACGCTCCAGTAACTTCGCAAGAGTTACATCATCCTCAATAGGTGGGGGCTGATCAGAGGTGTCTGGTTCAGTGTCTGAGTCTTGAACTTTTGCGTGAGAAGAATCCACGGGAGCGCTGCCGCCCCCGTGGTAACCCAGCCAGGCGCTGCCTAGCACCATGGCGAGCAGGCTCGCAATGATGATGAGGCTAAACGGCCTGATTGGCTGGGGCTTCTGCATGTGGTTACGGGAGTCGCTCTAAAATCACGGCACCTGAGCGTGAAACACCTGCGGTGATGGTCGGTAGAATGAAGTAGCCGTAACCTGTGCTGTCAAAGTCAGATGGTGTCGTCGCATCAGGAACAAGCAGCCCTTGAAGCGGGACGATGCGTCTTGCTGTGCCAATGCCATCGCTGTAGCTTCCGCTGAAAGCACCGTTGGTATTAGTCATAGGCAGAGTAGCGCCCGCAGCAGGGCGGTATTTACCACCACTTGCTACCAGCGGGATCGGTGGCGCCCAGCCACTGCGGTAAATTGAGCCAGAGGTCTGAGGGGGCTTACTCCAGCTCAGATTCCCGCTGATCGTACTGCTGTTATCAGAGGCGAGAGTCAGGCTTCCCTGAATGCTACCTGGAGCCGTGTAGAGAGTCTGGTAGATGGAGATGCTTCCGTCCGTACCGAGTGGACTGCTAACTGTAAAAACGGTGCCATCGGCCAAGCGACCTGTTACTTTAGCCACAGCTAAAGTGGAGAGGCTAATACTGGCATAGCTGGCGCCCTGAGGCTCCAAAGCAGGCGGCGCGGTGTTACGGGCAAAGCGGAAGTTATAAATGCCAGTGCGGGTAGTTCCGGTTTGTGAGCGGATACCGGTGAGCGTGGTAAGGCTGTTTAGGCTACCAGACAATGCACCATTGCTGCCATCAATACCTATGAATAAAGTGAGATCCTGATTGTTAAATTTAATGATCTGCGAGCCTCTAGCAGATCCAGCAGCTAAGGTCAGATTACCAGCAAGAGGATAGGAGTTTTTGCCGATGCGCAGAGTGCCAGAGTAAGTGGCGCGGGCAGTTGTAGTCAGTGTCACATAGCCTCCGAGTCCTAAATTATTTTCGCCTGGTGTGATGACGCCGCTAAAGCTTCCCACGATCAATGATGGAAGGCTTTCTACCCTAAGAACAAAGGCTACGGAGGTGCTGCTACCAAAGCCGTTGGATGCTGTGATCAGCACCTGATCATACTCACCTGCTAATGTTGGAGTACCACTAATCACGCCTGTTGTCGGATGGATGTCTAATCCGGGAGGTAGATTGGCTTTTGTCCACTTTGTTGCGGCTAAGCTGGTGGGTGTTAGCTGTACTGTCTGTGAGAATGCGGTGCCGACGCGTAAAGTTGGAAAAGTCTGATTCCGTGCGATGGTCGGTGATGCGTCATTGTCACGAATCGTCAATGTCACGGTATCTGAATTGGCAGCGCCAAGGCCAGCAGTTGATACTGGCGCTGGTCTGCCGAGCTTCACGATGATGGTTTCATCTGCCTCACGGATAATCCTGTCATCCAAGACTGACACTGAAACAGTGCGTGTCGTATTGCTTGCATCAAAAGAAAGTGAACTGCCGCTGACGCTATAGTCTTGCCCAGCCGTGGCTGTGCCGGAGATGGTGAAAGGAACCGTCACCGTTCCAGTCGGTGCGGGAGTGATGGTGACTGTGATGGAGACTGAGCCTGCATTTTCTAACACAGTCTGTGAACTCGATGTGATTTGGACGGACCGCACATTGAGTTCGCTATCTTTTTTGTAGCCAAGGACTAGCCCAGATCCAGTGGTGTAGAAGCCGTCATTGGCCAGAAAGCTGACATATGACTCGGAATCTTTGACGAAGGTCTTTGGCGCATAGTTCGGGGTGCCTACAGCATTGAGTAAAGCCGCATGATCAGGGTAAAAGCGGCGCGTGATTCCACTCGCTGGATCATGAGCCTGAAGATAGTCGATCTGATAGCCGCCCAGCCAGATGCGGGACAAGCTGTCGATCGCCAATGATCCAGAGGCACTGCCCTGGAAAATGACGGTGGCAGCACTGAGTGCTAGCGGGGCGGGTGTCGTGGCTAGACTTGCCACTGCCGCATCAATTTGATTTGCTGTGAATTTGATCACCTCGCCATCAGGCGGGCCAAAAGCAGAACGCACCGTGTAAATATCTGCATTGGGTGCCACAGCTAGACCGCCACTGTAGTCACTCAGCACGCCGGTGATTGCTCCGGCCGTCAGTCCGTCTGCTGAGACATAACTCAGATTACTGCTTCCAGTCGCATTGGCACCGACGACGATCCAGCCTTCACGGCCTGAGTTCGGATGCTGCCAATACACAGCGCCGTAGTTTTGCAGTGTACTTGTTAAGCCCGGCGAGATGATAGCTGTTGCTGGAGCTGATGGATTAAATAAGTAAACCCCGCTGGCACCGGCGAAACCACCACCACCGATTAAGGCCTCAGTGGCAGATCGTGTGGCGATGAAGGATGGGTCAAAGCTGAGGCCGTTGGGTTTAGCCACTGCCGTTTTGGCAGCTGCACCGAAGCTGTCCTGCACATAGACCTCTCCTGCTATTCCAAATAAAAAGCGCCCGTCAGGAAGATGGGCATGGGGGAAGGATGAGCTTGTTAATGTGTTGACCTGAAAACTGGTCCACTCCTGGGAAAACGCTGCGCTGGTAGCGAGGGCAAAAGCCGACGCACCCAAAAACGCAGCCTGTCTGATAAGGCTGAATTGCATAGGATGATGTCTCTAACTGGGGATAAGTGCGAGAGACGATACACCCCTGCCTTTGATATCGGGCCTGGGATATGCGCTCTCACTCTTCATTGTTGCGATGAAGTGTGAACCCGCCGGTCTCCACATGGAGCGGCGGGGAGTGAGCATTCGAAGAGAGATATTCGGACTCCGGGTTTCTGTGAGGTTTTCCTCACGCCTTTCTCACTCGCCTTCACCCGGCGGTTGCCCGCTAGATTGACTTTGCCCGCCGATCATCGCTGAACGGCGCGTTGAGAGATTGTGACCCGTTACCGCAGCGCGACTGTGGCCGGTTTTCACGGCCTTCCCTACATCTGCGAATGGCTGCCAGAGTCATCATGCATGACTCTGGACTGGATAAAGAAAACGCTTCTGTGTTGAGTAGCAGCGCCATACCTTCCTGATACAAGCTTCAGGCCGTCAATCAAGCGCATTATCTTTTCCGGCCGTCGGGATCAGCTTTTCCAGATGCCAACGCTGATGCCTGTAGCTCAACTGAACGAGGCTGGCGCAGGGGACTTCCAGCTGGAACATGTTCTCTAATGGCATGCCGAGCACGGCTGCGAGTAGGGTGCGGATGAATCCGCCATGGGTGATGACCAGATGACGGCTTTCATGGCCAGAGTCAGGAAGGTCTAAAAGGAAGAGCTGCACGCGCTCCAAGAGGTCTAGGGTGCTTTCCCCACCGGGTGGACGGACGTTGATGAAGTCCTTCATCCATTCATCCAAAATGGGACCTGCTAGGGCATCCCAGCGCTGGCTTTCCCACTCGCCAAAATGGATCTCGGCCAGGCGTTCATCGAGCTTCCATTTAGCGTCGGGAAACAAGTGCTTTGCCAGTTTTTGGCAGCGCTGCAGTGGGCTGCTATGATAGTGGGTGAAGCTTTGGCTCAACTGCTGGCTGATGGACTGTGCTTCTGACTCAAAGCTATCTGCTAATGAAACCTCGGACCCGCCGCCATAGCAGCAGCCTGGCTCGCAGGCAGTCGTGGTGTGGCGGAGGAGTGTGAGCTGAATCATGGCATGTTCCTTTCGACGGCGATGAAGACGAGGTAGCAAAGGCCTTCGGCTATTTGTTGTGTGGCTCCGAGGCAGTCCCCAGTGTATCCGCCTAACCGAACACGAAAACGCCAGATTAAAAATTGCCGCGCAGCCAGCGTGATTGGCACGGCTAGGAGTAGGAAGGGGGATCTTAGCTGGTAGGCCAGCAGAAGCAAAGGTGCCATGCCAGTGATGGCAGCCCAGGTAAGACCGGCTTTGCCAAGACTTGTGGCCAGGGGCTTGGACTTGGAGTCGGCGTCTTCTCGGGCATAGTCTAGGCTTTCGACCACAGAGATCGCGACGGCGCGGCTCCAGGCATGAGCGGCACAAAGTCCCCCAAAGAGCATCCATGGCTGTTTCATGCTGACTAGGCAGGTCCATTTTAAACCAAGCGCAAAACATAGCGCCACCGTGCCGAAGGTGCCGAGTCGGGAGTCCTTCATAATCTCCAGAGTTCGAGCACGGGTGTAGCCGCCGCCAAAAGCATCGAGCATGTCGGCTAGGCCATCTTCATGAAAGGCACCTGTCATCCAGAGCGTGGCCAACATGCCGATCAGCGCAGCAATCGTCAGCGGATAAAGCTGAAGCGCTGACCAGGTGCAAAGTGCGCCCACGGCCCCAACCAAAAAGCCGACCAACGGGAAATGACGTGAGGCATGATTGAGCATCTCGGGACTATGTCCGATGCGTGATGGAACACGGATGCGGGTAAAGAACATGACCGCTGTGAGAAAGGCATCCCATTCCTGTTGGAGGCGTTTTTTCATGCGCTGCATTTATCGCTAACACCTGCGGAATCAAAGGTCGCCATGTCGCTGAGGATACTGGCTGCGGCTTTCAGCAGAGGCATGGCTAGAGCAGTGCCGGAGGCCTCACCCAGTCGCAGATCGAGATCCAGAATAGGCATGGCTTTTAAGTGCTCTAAGAGTGCTTTGTGACCCTTTTCCGCTGAGCAATGACTGAAGAAGCAAACTTCTAATACCTTTGGCTGCATGGCGTGTGCTGCTAGGGCCGCAGAGGTCGAGATGAAGCCATCAATGACGATGGGGAAACGCTGAGCGTAAGCTTCAAGGATGGCCCCGGTCATGGCGGCGATTTCAAAACCGCCAAAGCAGGCGAGTCGAGCGGCTGCATCTGTGACTTCAGCATGATGACCGACCGCCTGACGAACGATCTGCCTTTTATGGGCTAGGGTGGCCTCATCCACACCGGTGCCCCGACCGACCAGTGTCTCTGCAGGCAGTCCGGTGATGGCTGCACTGAGCGCGCTGGCCGAGGTGGTATTGCCAATGCCCATCTCGCCGATGCCTAGGATTTGCATGCCATCCGCGATGGCTCGTCGCACTTCATCTGCGCCTGCTTGCATGGCTTGCTGGCATTCGGTGCTAGTCATGGCAGTCTGATTTAGAAATGAACTCGTGCCGCCTTTCCGAATGGGGATACGGCGAAAAGTCGGCGTCTCAGCACCAAGATCACAGGCAGAGTCATCCACACCAACATCCACGACTCGGAGCTGCACACCGAGTGTGCGGCACATGACACAAATCGCTGCGCCACCCGCGGTGAAATTACGCACCATTTGGGCGGTCACACTTGAAGGGTAAGCACTGACACCCTCCGTGGCGATGCCATGGCTTGCCGCAAAGACAACGACTCGCTGCTGATCCACGTTAGGCCTCAGTGTGCCCTGGATCATTGCCAATTGTGCAGCCAGATCCTCCATGCGCCCCAGCGATCCCGGGGGCTTGGTCTTTGTGTCCAGAGCCATCTGGATGGTCTCACGCGTGAGTGTTGGTTTTTCCATAAAAGCTACTTTTCTTAAAGGCTGGCCGTTTATGCTGCAATCCATTTTGATGAGCCGAGGTTTTGTTGTTCAGCTGCTTTTGCTGGATTCGTTTGTCCCATGCACGCGCTGCTTGCCAGTTTTCAAAGACGCCCTATTCTCGCCGTCTCATGCATCTTTACCGCACTAGCCACGGCATTTATCTTCATCAGCAGAATTGGTTTCTTCTCCCAGATCAGAATTGGGATGCACTCATCGATCATGAGAATCTCCAGGCATACTTGGCGGGTGTGGCGGCCTCAGGAACCCCCGTCGGAGCTCCTGCTCAGGACACGATTCTGGCTCCTATCGGCACACAGGAGGTGTGGGCAGCAGGTGTTACCTATTTTCGCAGCCGCACGG
>JAPLUM010000452.1 GCA_026397605.1 Verrucomicrobiota bacterium
TTTGCGCTTATTGTCAGTTTCGTTTGTCGTGTAACGGAGAGACCAAGGCATGTCATCGCTGGAGCTGTTGGAGGGATTTGAACCCTCGACCTCGTCCTTACCAAGGACGTGCTCTACCACTGAGCTACAACAGCAAAAACCGGCGGCGACCCGCGAAGGGATCTCCTCCTCTTTCGACAAGAAAACCGAGGTACAGGACACGCAAGACATTGGTCTTGGATGAGTACACCTCGGCTTTTTTCCGAAAAAGTGGAGGCGAAACTAGGGCGTGAGGGGTTGTTGTCAAAGACTATTTCTGAAATGAAGAAGATTCGTGAATCTTTTCTTTTTCACCTTTTTAGCCCTTTCGCTGCCTTTTTCTGATCGCTTTCCTGCCAAACAGATAACAAAAATACAAGGGCGACTTTGGTTGACCGAACTCCTGTGAACTTTACTTTCGCTTACTTTCCCCGACATGCCTGCCTCTGAAACTCTCTCTCAGCTCGAAACCCGAGTGCTTTCCCTCGTGCGCGATGAAGTGCTGCAAACGCCTCCTGGATTCACTGTCACCTCAGATCTTTTTGATGCGGGATTGGATTCCATGGCGATCATGCAGTTGTTGCTCCTTTTAGAAGAACATTATGGCGTGGCGATTCCTGTCGGCAGTGTTTCTCGGGCGAATTTTAAAACGGCTCAGGCTATTGGTGCTCTTTTAGTGGCCCAGGGTTATGAGGTTTTGCCCGAAGACCTACAGGTCGCCGCGCCAGTCAGTGAGGAGCCTACCCTTGTAAAGGCTGACATTGTGGTGGTGCCGACTCCAGCTGCACCAGAACCCATGGCGGCCTTTGACCGATTGCCGCTGCGGGATTGTGATTTCTTCACCCACGCTTTTGATGAGATGCTGCGCAAAGCTGGGCAGGGAGGACACATTGCTCATTCATTCATCGAGTTGGATCGCGCTCCAGACGTCCCTTCCCTGCGGAAACTGCTGTCAGAGCTGCCGACCTCTTATCCTTTTCCGATCCTCACCGCTCAGCTGAAGAAGCCTTCGTTTTTCTCACTGCCGATCTGGATGCCCGCGACCAATCCACGACCACTGGCCCTGCATCTATGGTCGCAGGCAGGCTCAGGCGGGGTGCTGGCAGGTCATGGCGCGGAAAGCTTCACGGATCTGCAAACGAAGCTGGATGACATCATCAACACTTCTTTACCCCAGCATGAAGATGGCTGGGAGAATGTGCGGTTTGATCTAGTGGAAAAGGCTGATGGCAGCTGTGTTTTTGTCTTTTCCTGGAGCCATCTGATCATGGACGGCATCGGCGCAGAGTTCTTCTTGCTCGAACTGGATCGGCTGATGAGCGGAGGGAAAAGCCAACCTGTACCAGCCTTTGATCTCACCGATCTGAATGATCCTCGCGGCTGGGGAGAGCGCTGGAAGACGGCTAAGGTCATGCCCAACTTTTTTGACAGCGTCATGAAGAAGCCCTTTGAAGCCCTGGGCTCCGCCAAGCTATCTGAGGGGAGAGCACATTTCCAAGTCATCACCTTGACCGAAGAACAGACGCTGGAGGCGGCTCGGCGCAGTGCAGACATTTCGGGTCCGCTGATCAACATGCCTTTTCACTTGGCCTGCGCCATGCGTGCGCATCACAGCGTCTTTCAGCATCGCGGGGTGAAGCCCGAGTCGCTGATGTGTTGCATCCCGATTCAGGTTCGGCGGAAAGGCGTGCGTGGGCCCCTGTTCCAGAATCATCTCACCATGTTCTTCTGCAATCTGTTGGCCGATGAACTCACCACCCTCGGTGCGGCGGCTCAATCCCTGCACAATCAGCACAATCGCTTCATCAAAGACAAGATCGGTGATGCCTTCCGAGATCTCATGTGGCTGATGCGCCCTATGCCGCCTGGGCTGCACATGACCTTCATTAACTTCCACATGAAGGGGAAATTCAGCTCGTTCTATCATTCTAACACAGGTGTTTTCGCTCCCGAGTTGACGCATTTCGGAGGTGCGACAGTCACCAATGCCTACCATGTCCCCAGCTTCTCCGATCCTCCGGGGACGGGCGTCTTCACCAATGAAAAGAACGGCCGCCTCGTGCTGACGCTTTGCTGGCGTGAGGGCACGCTGAGCGAGTCTGAACGTCAAATTTTCGTCGATCAGTTAATGGCTGATCTGGGCGTGAAGGGGTAAGTGCTCGCGGAAAAAAGTTAGACAAAACAGACGCGTTCTTGCGCGGGGTTTCCGATTGGCTATTGTCATCATCTACTGCCATGAAGATCCTACATAAATCACTTCGCGTCGGCATTGTCGGCGCAGGTCCTGCTGGAGCCACGCTTGCTGCCTTGCTGGCTAAGGAGGGAGTTGACGCTGTGTTCTTCGACGATGGCAAGCGCCCAGACATGGTCGTAGGCGAGTCTCTCATCCCACGCTTGGTGACTGTTTTTCGGAAGCTTGGCATCGAAGACGACGTGGCTAAGCTGGGCACGCACAAGCCTGGTGTGACTTGGATTTTTGATGAGAATGATGCGCTTGAACTTTCCTTTGAAGCCATGCGCGGCGTGCTGCCGACGTATGCCTACAACGTCCCTCGTCGGCCTTTTGACGACCTCGTGCATGAGACAGCTCTGAAAGCAGGTGCACGCTTCATTCCCTGCACTGTGAAACTGGAGGTCGGCCAGACCGAGCGTGGTGAAAAAGTGCCGCGTTTGGCAGCAGAGACGCTGGCTCTAGTGCCTGACTGGAAAGGCCAACAGCCGGATCTGCTTGTGGATGCCAGCGGACGCCGCAGGCTCTTTGCCAAGCTTCTCGGTCTAACCGCCAAGATCGGTAAACGGAAGGACATCTCCCACTTCGCCCATTATGAAAACTGCACCATGCCGACTCCGGCTGGGCAGGCCATCATCACACGACTGAAGCACGGCTGGTCCTGGCGCATCCCATTGAAGCACGCCCTATCTATCGGCGTCGTCGTGGACAAAGACTACGCCAAAGAATACGGCAGCAACGCCGAGGAACAGCTGGAGGCCATGATCGATCAAAACAAGCCTCTCGCCGAAGCTTGCCCAAACCGGAAGCGCATCACGCCAGTGACGACTTATGCCAATTATCAGCTCATCTCCGATCAGGGACATGGCGACGGCTGGGTGGCAGTGGGGGATTCTTTTGGCTTTGTCGATCCCATGCTTTCTCCTGGCCTCTGCATGGCCATGACCTCCGCCGAGCAGCTCGCAGAGGCCATCGTTCAAAATGGTTCCAGCCAATGGGACAAGGCGTTCAGCAGCTATCTCGACTGG
>JAPLUM010000640.1 GCA_026397605.1 Verrucomicrobiota bacterium
CCTCGCCGACAACGGCGGTGATTGGTTTGTCAGCGGCGCGCCCGATGATCGCTGGGTGCACGAGGATCTTCTGCCCATCCGCAAGGTGAAGGGCAAGGACTTCGAAGTCGTGAAGATGGGACCGATGACGACGCGGTAGTCACTGAGTTTGGCAGGAAAATTCTTCTAATCCCTTCTTCATTAAATTTTCCTGCCCAAAAAATCTTCCTGCCAACATTATGAAACTTTTTTTCCTCACCTTCCTCGCCACCACTGTTATCGCCGCTGAAACTTGGCAACCCTTTGGTCCAGGCGGCGGCGGATGGATTGAAGACGTCGTCGCTCATCCCACGGATCCAAAGGAAGTCTGGGCCATGACGGACCTGAGCGGGCTGTTTCGTTCGCAGGATGCGGGTGTGACCTGGCGGAAGATGTCGGCGGATGTGGAGCGCGGCGTCATGTCACGGAAGCAGATCGTCTCGCACAATCGGCAGTTCGCCATCGACCCGAAAGAGCCGCAGCATATGTATTGGGGCACCTGCGGGATGATCTGGGCCAGTCATGACGGCGGTGTGAGCTGGCAGGCGGTTTTTGGAAAGGCACCAGCCATTGGCGATGATCAGACGCCGGGCATCGGCCATGCTATGGCGGTATCGGCGAGTGGTGGTGTGTATGCGCTTGACCATGATAGCGTGCTGCGTGTCTCGCGGGATCATGGCGCGACGTGGACCGAGCTGGCGAAGCCGCCCGTGGCGAAGAACAGCCGCGACACGCCCGCGTTTCCGTTCTTCCTCGCCGATGGCACCCTCTGCGTCTCTTGCCGACCTTCGCCGGGCCTCGCGATCTCCCGCGATGACGGCAAAACATGGCAGATGCAGCTCGCCGACAGCATCATCTTGACGGCACGCGCCACACCGACTGGCAGTGGCTTGTTTGCGTTCGATTCCACCGGCAAACTTCACCGCAGTAGTGATAGCGGAACCACCTTCACCATGATCAAAGAGGTGCCGCACAAGTGGGAGCCGGGGTTGCGCTTCGCGGGCGGTCTTGCCATCGCGAAGGGTGGAAAAGTCATGCTGTGGTCGCTCGGGCAGCTTGTGGTGAGCAGTGACAATGGTGAAGCGTGGACGCGGCATCGCATTGAGACGAATTGGGATCGCGGCAGCTATCCCGGCATGAATCGATACGCCTCGCCGGAGGGCAAATGCAGCTCGCTCGCCGTCACTGCGGACGGCAGCACATGGTTGAAATGCGACAGCTCGCTCATGTGCCGCAGCACGGATTTCGGCGTGAGCTGGACCGGCAGCACCGTGGGCTTGCAAGTGCTCTGCTACTTCCAAGGCCCCGCCATCAGCCCACATGATCCACACCAGGCCATGGTCGCCGCTTTGGATCAAGGCGTCTTTAAAACCAATGATGGCGGCGCCTCGTGGCAGCCCATGCGCATCCAGCCGGAATGGTGGAGTGATGAGTGGCAGAACCATGACGGCAGCGTCGTCAAAGCACATCCCAAAAAACCACAGACATGGTTCGCCATCATCCATGGCCATGGCGGCACGCGTCATCCGCGACTGCATCGCACCGACGACGGTGGCGCGACATGGACCCTCGTGCTCGACCTTAAAGAGCAGTTCGGCGGCGAATGGGGCAAGTGGCTCGACGACAGCGAGATGGGCGATTTGTGCTTTGATCCCGCGAACCCGGACGTGATGCACCTTTGCAACTACCAGCTCGGTGTTTTCAAAAGCATCGATGGTGGCCAGACATGGAAGCACACACTGAAAACCAAGAACGGCCTCAGTCTCGTCACCAGTCCCAGCGGACAGCACATCTATCTGCAATGCCTCAAACGCACCGGCCTCTACGCCAGCCATGATCGCGGCGAGACCTGGGACATCGCTCACTCGGCCGATGGTGTCGATGGCCTCGCGCATCATCCCAAAGACGAAACGACTCTCTTCATCAGCGACGGCCAGCACGAGAACTACTGGAGCTACAAGGGTGCCCGCCCCGCCAAGCTCCTGAAAAGCACCGACGCCGGCAAAACCTGGACCGAACTTGCCGCCCTCGACAGCGGCCCACTCTACATCGATCCCGTGAAACCCGACATCATGCTTATGAGCACCCTGCACGGCAGCAAAGGCATCCTCCGCAGCACCGATGGTGGTAAAACGTGGCATCACTTCCATCACGGCGCCCCCAGCTACACCGCAAGAGGCTTCACTTATGGCAGCAAGCCCGGCAGCGTGATCTATCACATGTTCGGCAACATGGCCCGCAGCGTGAAGCTCTATGAATGATCTGGCAAGAATGCTTCCCCAAGCTCTCCACCTCTCTCATTTTCTCGCCCCAAAATCTTTCTGCCAGATTTATGAAAACCCTCCTCTTCCTCTTCACAGCTGTAAGTCTGCATGCCCAAAGCCTGCGCCCATGGACTGATTATCGTGTCATTCTCTGGATGGGTGAGAAAGGACAGAAGGCACTCGAGAATCCTGCCATGCCAGAGCGGTTGCGGGAGCTGGGCATTAACAGTGGCATGGTCGGTGCGGAGGGAGATGCGTCTTTTTACACGAAGAACGGCTTTGGTCATTATGTCGAGAACATCGTCAATGAAGGACTGTGTCTGAAGTGGCGCTCCAAGGTCACAGATTGGGATAAAACCGTCACGGAATGGGCGAAGACACGCGATATGGCATCGCTGGTGCGGGATTATCCTTTGGAGGATGCCGCCTGGCTCCAGCGCATGGGTGAGCGTATGACAAATACTGCACGCGAGGCCGCACCACAGACTCCACTGCTCTATGATTTGCGGGATGAACTCTCCACCACAATCTCGGCGAATCCCTTCGACTACGATTTCTCACCGACCTCTCTCGCGGCCTTTCGTGAATGGTTGAAGACGCGCTACGCATCCCTTGAAGCGCTCAACAAGCAATGGGAGACGTCTTTCGCGAGCTGGGATGCCGTGATGCCCTTTACCACCGATCAAATCAAGCAGCGTATGGGCTCCAACAAACCTGGACTCGCGGTCAAAGTGGACTGGGCCGAAGTCCGCGCCGTGAAGCTCGATCTTGCCAAGGCCAAGCAAGAGCGCACCCGCTGGAACTTCGCCCCGTGGGCAGATCATCGCAGCTACATGGACCTCGCACTCGCTCGTGCGCTGGAGCATTTTCGCAAAGTCTCGCATGAAGCTGATCCTGCTACGCCAGTGGGCATCGAGGGCACTCAGATGCCGCATGCCTTTGGCGGTTACGATCTCTGGCGCATGAGTCAGGTGCTCGACTGGGTGGAGCCTTACGACATCTGCAACTCACGCGAGATTTTCGGCTCCTTCATGCCAGGGAAGCCCATTCTGGCCACCGTCTTTGAAAAGGACACGAATGCCGCCATGCGCCGCCTCTGGCATCTCTTACTCGAGGGCGACAAAGGCAGCATCATCTGGTGGAGCGAGGACGTGCTCGACTACTCAAAGCCCGACCTGCCGATTACGGCTAAAGGCAAGGCGCTTGCTCCCGTATTTAAATCGCTCACTACACCGCTAGCCAAGCTCTTCATGCTCGCCCAGCGCGAGCGTGACCCGCTGCTCATTCACTACTCCCAGCCCAGTATCCAAGTGGCCTGGCTCATGGAGTCCACGGTGGATGGCAGCACCTGGCTGCGGCGATTCAGCAGCTATGAATCGGATCACAACCGCCATGCCGTGGTTCGTAACGCCTGGCTGAAAGCGCTGCAAGACCTCGGCTTTAGCCCCAGCTTCATCTCCAGCGAACAGCTTGAAAAGGGCATGCCAACTGCGCCAAAGCTACTCGTGCTGCCACAAAGTTGGGCCATGAGTCAGACCGAACGCGATGCCGCACGATCCTTTGCCAAAAGAGAACAACGCGTCGTCATCGCCGATGGTCCTCACGGTCTCTTTGACGAGCACGGCAGCCTGCGTGCAAACTTCGACTGGCCAGCAAGCGAGTCACCCGATCGCACTCGACTTACCTTTGGCGCAAAGCCCGGTGAACAAGCTTTTGAGGAAACTGGCACCACACTCAGCGACTATGCCGTGAATCGTTTGAAGGCCGATTTTGATCCAGGGCCGCTCGAAAGCATCGGTCAGATGCTCGCC
>JAPLUM010000687.1 GCA_026397605.1 Verrucomicrobiota bacterium
CGTTCCCGTCTGGGCGTTGGTGCCGAAGACGACCAAATTTCCCGCACCATTCTTGGTCAGTCCAGCGGTCGTGGTGCCAGAAATAATCACCGGATTCGTGGCATTCCCGAGGTTCAGCACGTCAGCCAAAAGGTTGACGCGGATCGCGACGTTTGTGGCGGCTGCTGTGCCCTGGATCAGGCGGGCAGTGGCACTGTCACTCAGGATGGAGGCTGTGCCGCCAGATTGAAGGATACCACCAGTGGAGACCACCAAATTGCCGCTCAAAGTCAGCGTTTGGTTGTTTGTGAGGAGGGACGAAACCGTAGCGGCACCACTGGCCGTGCCTGCGGTCAGTCTGTTGTGGACAGCAGCGACCAAGGCAGCGCCAGCATTTTGGAAGTTTCCAGCAGCCGCATAAGTCGGTGCCTGCACCACGCCCGTAGCGGTCGTGGTCGCGAAATCAGCCCCGTTGATGTAAAGGTGACCCTGGAAGTTGGCCGTACCCGGCAGGACAGTGACGGTGGTGGCTGTTTGTCCCGTGAGTGTAATCACACCTCCAGGCGCACCGGAGGTAATAAAGTTTACGCTGGATGCTCCTGTTGTGGCCCCCAAGCTCGTGAACGTAAGATTCGCCACAGATGCGCCATTATTGAGAAGGCGGACTGTCGCGGCTCCAGCTGTCGGGGTGAGAGCACCGAGGGTTTCAGTCGTTGTCGCACCAGCGAAGCCCTGAAACTCCAGGGTGCCGCCTGCGGTTTGGGCTGTTGCCTGGGTGCTGAAGACGATTGTGTTGCCCGCAGCTTGGAGAATGACATCAGACGCTGCCCCCGTTGCACGAAGCTTCAAAGTTCCGGCCTGAATATTGGTCGCACCCGTGTAGAGATTTGCCGCATTCAGGACCCAGGTGCCAGCCCCCACCTTGGTCAGACCGACCGCACCAGTTCCTAGGGGGAGCGCTGTATTGATGATGTTGTCTTGCGTGCTGGAACCGCCCAGATTGATGTTGGTGGCCGTCGTCGCGAGCGAGGTGATGGCTCCGTTGAGGGTGACAGGAAAGGCGGCTGCCTGATTCGCATAAATCGCGCTCTGCGCGCCCGTCGTGACATTCCAGAGAATGGTTTTGCTCGTGATGAGTCCCGCCGCATTCGCCGTGCCGACGCCCGTGCCACCGATAATCAGGGCCCCAGCTGCGGTGGTTGCATTACCGAGGTTAATGTTCAATGTGTCATTATTGATCGAGCGGAAATCTGTGATCCGCACTGCACCACCCTGAATAAAAGTGCCCCCAGTAAAGGTGCCAGCCGTTCCGTTGAGGATCAGTTCACCGTTGCCCTGCTTGATGAGCCGTTTGCCGGTGCCGGTGGCGGTGATATTTCCGACGATGCGCGTATTACCATTGCCGCTGAAGGTCAAATCTCGGGTGGCAGTGTCTCCATTGTTCCAAGCATCCCCGGTGAAGGTGAGCGTACCACCCATTTCATTGGCGATCGCAGTGTTACCATTGCTGTTTTCCTGAGACCAGGCCTGGAGGGTTGCTCCGAAACCGTTTCGGCTCCGGAAAGTGGCTGTTTGACCTTGAGCAACACGGAAGAGACCCAGCGTGGTCAACCCATTCACCGTATCCCCACCACCTGCTGGACCTGTGTAAACAACCGTGCTAGCGCGTAGATAAGTATTTTTACCTGAGGCTAGGGCATTGAAATCCAAACTGGAATTGCTACGAAACTCCAACACCCCGCCATTCAGGTCAATGGGAGCACTCGTCCCAGACCCCGTTGCGGCACCAAAAACACTCGTTCCACCAACTGTTGTCTGGGTCACTCGAATGGAACTCTGCTGGCCGATGCTCGAACCGACCGTGCGTATTGCCCCTGTGAAGGTCGAGGCGTTCCCATTCAGGTCCAGAACTCCAGAGCCCGATTTTTCAAGAGTGCCTGTTCCAGCAATGGTTCCACCAGCAAAACTAAAATTACCCACCCCTGCAGTGTTCACCCCACCTAAAGACGTGATGGTCGTTCCAAGTGTGCCGCCCACATTAAGCGTGCCCGAAATCGTCAAGGTTCCGTTCACGCTGTTGATGCGACTGCTTCGCAAGCTGGCTGTGGGCGAGAGCGGCAGAGGACTCACAGCCGAAGTCAAAGTTCCAGAGAGCGTATTGTTTCCCAAGCTCTGAATCGCCGCACCTCGGTCACCAATCGGTCCACGACCTTCGAAATTGATGGCTCGGGAAAAGGTGAAGCCGCCAGCAGTGCCATCCACCACAAGTGAACCTCCACCGAAGCCAATCAAGGCAGTATTCAACGGGGTGCTATTGGTGCTCAAAATGGAGACGGCACCCGTGCCACCCAGAGCGGCTTCACTGTTGATGATGAGTGAGCCATTCTGGATAGCAGTGGTGCCAGTGTAACTATTCAAGGCGTTGGTGAGCCGAACTGAACCGCCGCCAGTCTTCGTCAATCCTGCGGAGCCCAGTAGCTGACTCCCGATGGTCGCGGACTCTCCCATGCTCGTATATAGAGTTGGCGTCGTGCCAGCAAGAGTCAAATCCCCACCCGTCAACGTATAGCCACCACGATTAAAGCGCAGCTGGTTTGCCGTGATACCAGTGCTGAGAGTGACGGTATTCAGCGTCGGTGGCAGAGCATAGGATCCCGAAAAGATGGCGATGTCAGAGCTGGTATTCCCCCAAATCGTCAGAGGTCCAGCAGGAACCGGCCACCAATTGGATGTGGTTGTATCCCATGCGCCAGTGCCGCCGAGGCCTATGCCATCAACAGTATTGCCAGAGTCGGTCGTATCTGCATCCCAGTAAAAGGTCGCCGCCTGTAAGGGCTGCCCGATCTGCCAGAGTGCCATGAAAACGGCGAGAAAACGGCTGATCCAGAGGCGGTTTTGGCGCAAAACTTGGAAGGTTGGGGAGGGGCGGCGTGTCATGAGAAAAGAATGAGAAAAGTGAGAAGAGAAAATGTCAAAAAGTGAAAATCAGGAGCTTTTCGGGTCAGAAAAGATGTCAAAAATGAATATTTCGGGAATTAATTCGAAAATTAAAATATTGAATTTGGCGTCGCGCCACGAGGGCTGGCACGATGGCTGCTTAGCTTCTAAATGGTTGGTTAGTCGTTCAAGCTAGGCCTTATTTTACAAGGCTTGGCTTCAAGTGATGTTGTGAAAAGTGAATTAGAGCCGAAGCGACATGCCTGGGTCATGAAAAGGTTGAAGATGGTAAGTGATTGGAAACAAATGTTATAGACTTTACTAGGTAATCACAAAAAGCCCTCAAAAGACAAGAAAAAATCTTCCCGCCACATTGGCCGTGATTTCTCTGGAGTCGTCTCATGTGCACATGGGTCCGAAAGGCTGGGAAGGATCTCTAATGGCATCGAAGGTATTGAGCATCAACCACTGGGCCAGCGCGAATTCGGTGCACGGCGCTTGGGGACCAAGTGCCCTACCGACCAAGACGCCCTACCTGTTTGAAAATTTATAGCCCGCCATGGACAGGCTCCGAGCTGCTGTCTAGGATGCAGCTATGATGTCACTCACTCCACAGATCTTTCTCATGGCCCTGTTTGCCACCCTGGCTGCGCTGCCGCAACTGTGTGCCCAGAACGTTTCACTTACAGCAGCTCAGCTGAATCGCGTGGGACAGCGGATCTGGCAGAATGAGTGTGCGGGGTCCGTGGCTGGGCTGACAAGCTGGAATAGCGGAGAGGATTTTGCCTCTCTGGGCATTGGCCACTTTATTTGGTATCCAGCTGGCCAGCGTGGGCCGTTTGAGGAAAGCTTTCCGGCTTTGGTCGCCTTTCTGGAGTCTCAAGGTGTGGTGATGCCTGCTTGGAGCAAAGGGCCCTGCCCATGGAAGAGCAAATCCGCCTTTGAAGCAGAAGCTGGCGAAGCACGGCAAAAGGAACTGCGGGGCATCCTGTCCAAAACCGTCTCCCTGCAGACAGCGTTTATTTTGAACCGCTTAAAGGCAGCCCTGCCAAAAATGCTGGCGGCAACCAAGGCGTCTAAAAAAGTGAAGGCTAACTTTGATGGCCTGTCCGCCACGCCTGAGGGTGCCTTTTGCCTGATCGACTACGTGAACTTCAAAGGTGAAGGCACCGCCAAAACGGAGCGCTACAATGGCCAGGGCTGGGGACTGCTGCAGGTGCTGGAAAATATGACCGCCGCAAGCCCGGCTGCCTTTGCCGCTGCCTCAAAAGCGGTGCTGAGTCGCCGGGTACAGAATGCCCCTGCCGCCCGCAAGGAGCAGCGCTGGCTGGCTGGCTGGCACAATCGCTGTGAGGGTTACCTGCGGAAGTTATAACCGGAGGGGCCCCACGAACGACCCTGCTTGCCAGAGCTCAATCGCGGCCTATTTTTGCGCTTTCCCATGACCCACGCCGTTCTCAGTCTCCTCAAAGAAAATCGTCACCCTATTCGTATCGACCTGATCGGGGTCGCAGGCTCGGGGATGAGTGGGCTGGCGCTCCTGCTGCTAGCCCTAGGGCACAAGGTGAGCGGCTCGGATAAGGCCACAACCGTGGAGACGGAACGCCTGCAAAAGCTGGGCCTGCAATTTTTCCACGGGCACACCGAGCGCGAGGTGGAGGACTGTGACATGGTCATTTATTCTAGTGCTATCAAGCCCGGCAATGTGGCCTATGAGGCTGCCTATAAACAAGGCATCCCGCTGGTGCGGCGTGCGGAGGCTCTGGCTGCGGTGATGGCCAATAAAAAAGGTGTGGTCGTAGGGGGCACCCATGGGAAAACCACGACATCAGCACTCACGGCTCACGTTTTAAGGC
>JAPLUM010000766.1 GCA_026397605.1 Verrucomicrobiota bacterium
AGGGGTGAGGACTGCGTGGAAAGCTCCTTGAGTGGCTTACCTTGATAAATTTTGCCCACGGGTTGATTGATTCTCAGTGTGTCTAATATGGCTGCATCTTGAAGAGAGATCTTCTGTGTCTCGAAAAGACTGCCGACTCTCTGCTTGGGACTGCCAACCACAATCGAGTTATAGTCGGCAGAAACAGCTGTTTCTTTGGTGAGTGGCGGTTCTGTTACCAGCGGGGTAAGCAACGGCAGCGCTGGTCCTGTCGGACTTTTAGACAAGTAAAAGGCCGCCCACATCAGAACAGCGACAACAATTAAACCAGACAGTAAACCAAGCAGGGAACTGACAGGGTGGAAACCTCGAGATTGGGGTTTGCGCGCGGCTGCAAGGAGGGTCGGTTGTTGAAAGGAATATTCCGGCGGAGGAGTCGGCGACATCTATCCACATTAGTTTCAACAAAAGAGTAGGCTTGATGTTTGAGGTGATTTTTTTGAAACAAGACTTTGCATGAAAAAACACCACCACATGTAATCGGTATAGATGAAGCATCTGGTGATATTTGCCTAGAGGAGAACTTCGCCAGAAAAAAGGAACCAACGAGTTAGGTGACAAAATCGTTTCAATGCACTGATTGGCGTCGGCACGCGGCCAGTGAATACATGGTATATCCTGCGATGGATCGACTACTTGATTGTGCTCGAACTTAAAATGCCTCTTGGGCTACATCCGGAACTTACTAGAACGACCTTTTTAACTCCTCCATCATGAAGAAACTCATCTACCTCATTCTGACTCTCTATTGCTCTTTCGGAGCGAGTCTGCAAGCAGCTAATCTGGTTGCCTCAAATTTGGGGAATGGCATTGCGTTGCCTGGTGGGTCAACAGGTCTGGCTAGTGGAACTATCAAATTTGGAGTGTTCCCTGCAGGTTACGATTTTGCCGCTAATATCGGCAGCTATTCCGCTCTTGACTCAGCCTTCGTTGAGGTGGCATCCTATTCTGGAGCAATCACAGCTTTCAATCTGAATGGCTTCTTCGACTTAACCTTATCTTATCCTACCTCCGGGAGTTTTGAAGGAACGCCTTATGACTCGACGCCTGGCTCGATTCTAAATACGAGTTCAACAGACTTGGTCGGCGAAAAGATCTATGTTTGGATTCTGAATAATTCGACGCCTGCCTCTGCCAATCAGTATGCTATTTTCTCCTCTGATTTGGTCTGGACTGATGCAGACGCAACTGTCACGGACAGTTATGCATCTACTGACAGCGGCACAGATGGTCTTGTAGCCCATTATGGATCTCTGGCTACTGGGTCAGATATCGGCGCAGCTGCTAACTCGCATGTGCTGGCTTTTAGTACTTTCCCCGTTTCAAACGTCGTTGCATCGCGCACTCCGACAGAGCAAACAGTTCTCACGGGCACCTCCGTCACTTTTAGTTACACTGCTTCAGGCACGGGCCCTTTTACCCAGGAATGGTTTAAAGTGGGAAATGCGACAGCTATGGGAACTGGCGCTACCCTGACATTGTCGAGCCTAGCTGTCGGCGACGCTGGTTCCTATTTCGTTAAGGTCAGTAATTCGACCAGTAATGCAGATTCTAATGCCATTGCCTTGGCCGTCGTTGCCCCAACGCCCGTTTCTAATGTCGCTGCTAGCCGTTTGCCTAGCGCCGCTTCAGTTCTTAGCGGGAGCTCGGTTACTTTCAGCTACACAGCCACTGGAACAGAGCCTTTTACTCAAGAATGGTTTAAAGTGGGAGAGAACTCTGCAATTGGCACAGGGACGACTTTGACTCTAACGAATCTGCAAATGGCAGCGAGTGGAAGCTACTATGTCAGAGTCACGAATCAGGCCAACAGTGATAACTCGAACAATGTAGCGCTGAGTGTTGTTGATGAATTACCTGTTTCAAACGTGATTGCTTCCAGGTCACCGAATGCTTCTGCTGTTTTGAACGGAACCTCCGTTACATTCAGTTATGCAGCTTCTGGGACGGGACCATTCACTCAAGAGTGGTATAAGGTTGGGAGCAACACCGCTCTGGGCACCGCAACCACCTTAGTCCTCTCGAGCGCGCAAGTTGCAGATACTGGAGACTATTATGTTAAAGTCAGTAATATCGGTAGCAATGCAGATTCAAATAACGTGGCACTTTCAGTTGTCACAGAGCTTCCGGTTTCAAACGTCGTAGCGACAAGAAACCCTCTTAGCATTGATGTCGTCGCGGGAACACCTGTCACATTCAGTTATTCGGCAGCTGGAACGGGTCCATTCACACAGGAGTGGTTTAAAGCGGGAAATGCTACGGCTATAGGTACGTCTAGCACTTTAACTTTAAATAGCCCACAGCTTGCTGATAGCGGACAATATTCTGTTAGAGTGAGCAATATGGGCACCAATGCAGCCTCTAATTTCGTGAGCTTAAACGTTGTGGCTCCCATACCTGCGTTTAAGGTTCATCCAAGCGCGGCGGCTGCAAAAGTTGGTGCAAATGTGGTTTTCTCAGTGACGGCTACCGGCCAAGGGCCATTAAGCTATCGCTGGTTGAAAGGAACCGCGGCGATTCCTGGGGCTGTAACAGACTCATTGACCCTTTACGGTGTAGGTCTCGCGGATTCAGGCTTGTATCGTTGTGAGGTAAGCAATGTGATTGCAGGCAAACCCAATAAGGTGCTTAGCAATCAGGCGCAGTTGACGATTGTTCAGGATAATGCGCCGGCTGCCCGAGTCGTCGTGCGTGAAAGTACAACTGGATCAACGACACTAACTTTGAGTTATGCGGAGACTGGAGTGGCCACGGCAAATAAGGCGACACTGCAGTGGAAAAAAGATGGCAATATCATTCCTGGAGCAACTCTGAGAACTTTGAGGATTACGCCTCTGGCTGTTTCAGCTAGCCCAGCGATCTACACATGCGAAGTGACTGCAAGAGGGGTTGCAGTTCCGACGGTGGGTGCTACCACAGAGCTTATCGTGGTCAATCAGCCTCCGTTGATCACGTCACCACTGGCTCTGAATATGCCCGACGGAAAAGTCGGAGAGCCCTACTCATACCAAGTGCTAGTTGATACCACTCTATCACGCACTCCAGCTACTTTCACGGCACTGCTGCCTTTAGGTCTAGTGATCAATAAATTCACAGGTGAGATCACGGGACGCCCGCAGGCACTCACTCTGGCGGGAAAGCCTTTTAAAGTCTCCATCACCGTGGCGAATGGCGTGCTTCCGAACGCTATTGCAACAGACATGATCGAGATTGCGCCTCTTGCACCAAACCTTTCGGGTAAATGGGTTGGCCCCATTCAGCGTGCACCTTTGAGCCAAGAGCTGGGCGGTCGATTTGATCTGGATCTAATGCCCACTGGAGCGGCTTCTGGTACGATCACTCTTGGCACCGTAGTTCATCGTTTTGCAGGTGGGTTAGTGCCTGATCCGGTAAACAACAAACATACGGTCACCATGACCGTGAAACGTCTGATTAATCAGCCGCCGCTGACGGTTTCATTCTCGTTGAGTCAAAATTTGCTGACAGACGGAGTCATCACTGACGGTGTAGAAACGCTGAGTTTTGGAGGCTGGCGTAATAAATGGCTTGCCACGCCCACGGCAGCCACGGCTGCAGATTACGTAGCCAACTATCACCTACGATTGCAGAATGATGATACACTTGTCATGGGTAACCTTGATTACCCTCAGGGCATAAGCTTTGCCAGCTTCAGCGTTGCCAAAGATGGTAAGCTTACTTTCACGGGTAAACTTGCAGATGGAGAACTCATCACCGGCTCTACTTTCATGGGCCCAACGGGTCAGGTATGTCTGTTTCAGCTACTCTATAAAACCGTCCAAATAGGTTCTTTGTTAGGCCAATTCACGATTGATTCAAAGGCTAACGCGGATGTGAAGGATAACTCACTCTCAGGTGGGGCCGATTGGTCCCGCTCCGCTAACATCGTAGCTAACACATTATACAAAAATGGGTTCCCCGCCATTTCGCTCGATATCAAAGGCGGAGCATACACGGCTCCTGTTAGTCCCCTCTTGGTGCTAAATATCGCTACTGGTACAAACAATGCAGAAGTGAAGCTTAATGGTGGTGCTCTTAACGTGAGTGGAAACGACGTTGTTGAAACTGCCTCCATTACGACCGGTAGTAAAATCACTGTTGCCAATGTTGGACTGCTAAACATCAAACTAACAGCAGTTTCAACAACGGGAGCCCTGAGTGGCACACTCGTGAGTCGCACAAGCGTTGAGAAGCTCGAAGGCATGATCGTCCCT
>JAPLUM010000837.1 GCA_026397605.1 Verrucomicrobiota bacterium
ATCCATCAAAGGACCGCCGCTATTGCCACGCTCGATCGGCATGGCTAAGCGGATCATTGGCACCTCATTGACGATGTCTGGAAACTCCGAAACCACGCCATCCACAATGCTAAAACTAAGTCCTTCAGGATTCCCCATGGCCACGACAGGTTGGCCCTGCTTGATCGAGTCACTATCAGCCAAAAGCAAAGGCTTCAGAGTCTTGCACGCCACACGCAGCAGAGCCAGATCCCAATGAGCATCCGTCGCCGTGATCTCTGTGACCTCATGTTTTGTGCCATCACTCAACTCCACTTCCAGCCGCCGAGCCTCGCCAATGACATGCAAATTCGTAGCAATCAACCCATCAGCACTGACCACAAAGCCCGTGCCGAGCCCGTCCATCCCCTCACGCCCATCCTGAATGACCTTCACCACAGAAGGCCGCACCTCCGCCGCAATTCCCTCCACCGATTTCATCGCCACAACAGGCTTCGCCGATTTGCCCCAGACCTGAAAGCCAGCAGCCAAAAACAAACCCAGGGTGATGAAGGAAGCGCGCATGATGAAAAGAATACCTGCAAGATACGCGCCTAGACGACAAAAAAACCCCCCATTGATGAAGAATGAATCCTGATCCAGCTGAAAGATCGGTGGCTAATGACCCGACTCTCACTCTTCCACCATGAAATTGCCGTCCAACTACGTTTTCTTCACCTTACTCACCTCATTGACTGGATTCGCCTCTGCGGATAGCAACGTGCCGCCTGAGGGTTTTACAGCCTTGTTCAATGGCAGCGATCTATCAGGCTGGTACGGCTGGAGCACGAAAGATCCAACGGAACTTTGGAAAATGACGCCCGAGCAATTGGCGGAATACAAAAAGAAGTCCGTCGAAGGCGGCCTCACTGAAGGCAAGCACGGCCCAGAGCACATCAATGCACACTGGAAAGTTGAAAACGGTGAATTGATCAATGATGGCAAAGGCCTCTACCTGACCACGGACAAAGATTACGGAGACTTTGAATTCATGGTGGAATACAAAGCGCTGCCTGAAGGGGATAGCGGCATTTATCTGCGTGGCATTCCTCAGATTCAAATCTGGGATAGCACCAAGGGTGATCCCCGTGGACTCGGCCAGGACAAAGGCTCTGGTGGACTCTGGAACAATAGCAAAGGCGCACCTGGAAAAGACCCCAGCAAGCTCATGGATAAACCCTTGGGTGAATGGAACAGCTTCAAAGTCCGCATGATCGGCGAGCGCGTCACCGTCATCTTCAATGGTGAAATGGTCGTGGACAATGCCGTCCTGGAAAACTTCTTTGCCAACAAAAAGGCAGGTTACATCGCCTATGCCAAGCCTGCTGCTGGCACCCCAAAATCAGAAGAAAAAGCCCCTGAAAAACTGGCCAATGGATGGATCAAAGATCCTGCATTTGCCAAAGGCCCAATCCAACTGCAAACCCATGGTAGCGAGATCCGCTGGCGGAATGTTTTTATTCGTGAAATCAGCCCCAAAGAAGCAATGACCGAACTGGCGGCTAAAGACTCAGAAGGCTTTGTGGAATACGTCAATGGCAAAGATCTGGATGGCTGGCAAGGCGCTCTGGAAAATTATGAAGTCGTCGAAGGCGCCATCACCTGCAAGCAAGGCAAAGGCGGCGACCTGCTCACCAAAGACGAATTTGAAAACGGCATCATCCGTGTGGAATTCAAGCTACCTCCAGCGGGCAATAATGGCATCGCACTGCGCACCCCGCTCGGTGGCCACTCCGCCTCAGATGGCCTGGAGCTTCAGGTCATCGACAGCGACGGCTACAATGCCAAGATGGCAGCAGCAGGCAAAAAAGGCCTCGAGCCGTATCAATACCACGGCAGCATTTATCACTGTGTCGGAGCCAAGCACGGCTACCTGCGCCCAGTCGGTGAATGGAATTTCCAAGAAA
>JAPLUM010000015.1 GCA_026397605.1 Verrucomicrobiota bacterium
TAACACCGAAACTCTCGACGACCGACGCGTGCTCCTGCACACCGTCATGCCGCTGAACGAAATCCTCGTGGACTTCAACGACAAGATGAAGTCCATCACCCGTGGTTATGGCAGCATGGACTACGAGCACGCTGGCTATAAAGTCGATGACCTCGTGAAGATGGACATCCTCATCGCCGGAGATCACGTCGATGCCTTCTCCTGCATCGTGCACCGTGGAAAGGCCGAATCCCGAGGCCGCGCCCTTTGCGCCAAGCTCAAAGAAGTCATCCCCCAGCAGCTCTTCGTCGTCGCCATTCAGGCCGCCATCGGTGCCAAATTCATCGCCCGAGAAAGCATCAGCGCCCTGCGTAAAGACGTCACCGCCAAATGCTACGGCGGCGACATTTCCCGTAAGCGCAAACTTCTCGACAAACAGAAGGAAGGCTAAAAGCGCATGAAAGCCATCGGCCGCGTCAACATCCCTCAGGAAGCCTTCATCGAAGTGCTGAAGAATAACTAACGCCTATCGAGCAGGCTGCGGATTGCCTGCATACTCACTTAAAATAGCAGCGGCAGCTTCCGCCATATTCTGAGAACAGAGATCAAAGTGATTGATTACCAAGTTCGGATTAGCTGCATAGTTCATCAAAGTGTCCGATAGAACCATCGGCTTTTTACCATGGATCAACATGCCATTACTGATGTTGCGTTTGAGGGTGACCTTATTGTTGAGCACGAACTGCAGTTGAGCAGAGATGACTGGACGAAACTGCACATCATTGACGCTGGATAAGACGTACTTCAGATTCAAGAACTGCACTTTTGCAGGTGCCACCTGATTAACACTCAAAAGCTTCCCGTAATAAGGATCTTTTTTCAAAAGCTCATTGAGAGCGCCATTGAAGCGGGTGGCAGGGTTGACGTTTTTCCGCGCATTCGCATCGATCATCTTGGTCAGATTCGCGTTAATTTTCGCATCGTGGGCAGAATCTGCCGCAATAACCAGCCCAGAAGTCAAAGCTCCAACAAAACCGAACATCCCTGCATTACTCATGGCATCCATCGTTGCCATCTCCCCATCGCTCACAAAATTGGGTGTTAAATAAGAATCCGCCGCATTGACGACTGGTGGTGTGTAAACTGCGGAAATTTGCTTTTTCTGATCCCCTGATAATTTCGTGGCGCATTACATCAAAGTGTTGATAATGAGTTTTATGCGAGGATATCAATGGATAATGCCAGGCATTTTCTCTCGATTATTTAAGCAAAAAATTATTTCGTCCTAGCTCATGAGAAATCTCAAAGAGTCCAAATAAAGCTTCTCAGAAATCAAACTTGCTGCAACCATCCAAGCAATCAAAAACACCCATCAGATGAAAATCCTCCTTCTTGCCCTCAATCTGCTAGCCGCATTCCCCCTGCCCGTCATGGCTGAAGACAAAGTCAAACACGTCGATGCTGAAGGTGCCGCCAAGCTTATTCAGGCTGGCTCAATCACCATCCTCGACGTCCGTACAGCGGATGAGTTCAGTGAAGGTCATCTCAAAGACGCCAAGAACGTGGATATCTTGGCGAAAGACTTCGCCACCAACCTCGGTGAACTGGACAAATCCAAACCTGTCCTCGTCCACTGCCAAGCAGGTGGCCGCAGCACCCGCTCTCTTCCAACTTTAGAAAAACTTGGCTTTTCCACCGTGTATCATCTCGACGGCGGTTTCGGCGACTGGCTGAAAGCCGGAAAACCTGTAGTGAAGTAACTCTAATCTCCTCCGAGCCTGGAAGACCACGCATTGGGCGTTTGAATGGCCAACTCTTGGCTTAAGGACTTGAAGAAGGCGATGAGGCGGTCGGCTTTGGCTTTGAGGATCGGGTCGGTTTTGAGTTTTTCGAGGAAGGGTTGATCACCGCGGCCTTCATCAGCGACGTGTGCGGTCATGAGGCGGGCGTAGAGCGTGGCGCGGTCGTCGGTGGCGATGTTCATGCCGTAGGGTTCGGCGAAGCCCTGCCACTTGGTGTTGTCTTTGTAGAAGCGCAGTCCGCTGGGGTTGCCGGCCGCGCCGGGGCTGCCGATTCTATAGTGGAATCCTTCTTGGTTGAGACTGTCCCAGTTGGCTCCGTAGATGGGGCCCCCTTCCTTGGAGAACTCCTTATCGATGAGGTGGAGCACTTCGTGGTGAATGGTGCGGCGGAGGAAGTCGATAGATGCGGGTTTGGCCGGATCAAAGGTGCGGAGTCCATAGGCGAGCGAGGGCTGGGGCAACCAGTTCATGCCTTGCCCTGCGACACCTGAGCGCCGGAAGTCGAAGGTATCAAGAATGTATAGGTTCTTGATGTGGAGTCGCTTCGTGATCTGCTCGGGATACATCCCCAAATTCACGCGAGCCATGCGGATGAAGGTCTTGAACTCATGCAGTTTCTTGTCGGTGAAGTAGGAGTATTCGAATCGGACTTTGACCGGCATCGGCGGAGCTTCGGAACCGGGTTCCCAGAGCACAATGAAGCCCCATTGCTTCTCCAGCACCTTGATGTCGGCTTGGATGTCGGCGTCGGCTTTGATCTTGTCCGTTCTATGCGTGTCGCTGAGGTCGTTGAGACAGATGACTCGTTGCTCCTCTGGGATGACCGCGAGCGCGGTCCAATAGGCTGCATCGAATTGCGGATCGAGCGATGTCATATAGGACTTCACGAGGTCGATGCGCTGCATCAGCTTGGCGTCGGTCTTGGCGAACTTGGTTAGTTCGGCAAACTCCCATGCATCCCAAAGCATTTTGTAGAGGCCTTCGCGACCATTGCTCGCTTTGGTGAGACGTTTGGCGGTTTCGGTGTCTAGTTTCGAGTCGTCTGACTCCAGCGTCTTCCAATGCGCTAGACCGATGGGTGAGTCCGCATCCTTCACATTCGCGAGGATGGTAGTGAAGAGTATCTGATGGAGATAGCCTCGGCCAAGAACTTCGATTGAAGCAGTCATGGTCGTCGGCACGGTCACGAGGATCGAGTCACTGGACTTCTCCGCGATAAACGTCGGTGAGTAAGCCGGTGTGGTGCCTTTGGCTGTCTTGGAGATGTATGCGTTCGCGAGCACAAGATTCTTGGGGCCATGCTTCTTCAGGAAACCTGCGGGGTAACGCTTCAACTCCGATTCCACCCATGTCAGAATTTGCAGAGTGTTGTCGAAATGCTCCGGCTTGAGCGCGGTCGCGACATAGTTCTTGGCAAATACCGCATCATCGGCGCGAGCCAACTTGATGGTCGCTCCAAAGCCGGTTTGGAAGCGTTGAACTGCTGCAGCGAACTTTGGATCTTGTTCGATCGAAGCACTGGCAATCGCATGTCTGCTTTCCTCCTCAGTTTGGGCGGTCTTGGGCTTCTGCGCCAACGCGGAGGCGGCGAGAGCCAGTGCGGTGGCGATTGCGAGATACGCTTTGAATCTGTGGATGCGAAGTAGGGAGGCGATGAGTGGGTGTGTGTGTTTCATGGATGACAGGATACCAAATGGCTTTGGGGTTTCAGCGGCTCCACCCGCGTGCGATGTCCGCCTTCAACGCGGCGAAGAGTTCTTTCGCTTTGTCCGGCTCTTGCGCAAAGACATTCTTCGTCTCGCCGGGGTCGGTGCGGAGGTTGTAGAGCGTGAACTCCATGCACACATCGGGGCAATACACCGGCTCCGGCGTCTCGATGGTCTGGCCGTTCTTGATGTAGCTCTTCTCCCAAAACCAACCGGTGCCGGACGGGTCGGTGAGCCATTCGTCAAAGCCCCAATCGCCCGGCGTGTCCTTCATCTGC
>JAPLUM010000814.1 GCA_026397605.1 Verrucomicrobiota bacterium
AGACCCGTACCCCCGGCTTGAAAGGCTCAAACGACGAGAACATCAGCGCCACATTGCCCGTGCCCGGAACCGTCGCCGAATAAGCAAACATCGCCGCGATATCAAACGCTCCCAGCGCTGCCACCTGAGTCGGCTTGGCCACCAACGGCTCCTTCTTCGCCAGCGCCATCCGCTTGGCCATAAATTCATCCGCGATGTGCTGCCGCATCATCTCCTTGTCCATCGGCAGGCCATTGTGGTCAGACGTGTGCGCAAAAGCAGCGACGGGCAAAGCGAGGCAAAGAATGGCAAAAAGGGATCTCATATTTGCAATCAGCGTGCCCGTGGCATGTCAGGCCATCTTCAGGTTCAAGGGGGAGATTTGTCGGGATTGTGTAAAGACGCCTCACCGCTGCCGAAACCAGCCCGTGATGCTCATGCGTGTCTTCTTTGCGGGCATTACTTCATGCCAGAAGTCGCCGGCCATGAAACAGACCAGGGTTCCCATGCGGGGCTCGATCAGGATGAAGGCACCCGCTTTGCCCTCAGGCGTCGTCCAGAGTTTTAGTTCACCTCCATCACCAGGTTGCCAGTTAGGATTCAAATACAGAATCGTCGTCACGATGCGGTCATTCGTGCCTGCATGACGATCCAGATGCGCTTTGTAAAATGCACCCTCGGGATAGATGGCGAAGTGGCCCTCATACTCGAATAAGCCGAGGTAGAACCGCTGATTCAGCGCCAGCCGAAGCACCTCTAGCTTCGCCAAATAGATGATCTGCTCCACAGATGCAGCGTCCGTTTGCAGCCACATGACATGATCACCACGAATGTCCTCACGCACCTGCAAATCCAGCCCGCGGCCTACCCCGGCGCGTTTGAAATCACCCCGATCACTGGCTTCCGAGCACTCCGCCCTCAGGCGCATGGAATCGGCCTCATCGAGACACCCCGGCATCGAAGCCCAACCAAACTGGTCCATTGCATTGAGCATCTCTATCATGTGCACACCAGCGAGAGCATCAGCGCATTAGCGAGGAGAATCGTCCGCCACCGGAGTCGTAGACCAGCAAAACTTTGTCAGCATCTGGTAAAGACGATGGCCCCGCAGTCAAAAACAGGCACATTCTGATATGCGCCTCCTCATCATCGACGACGACACCGAGCTCTGCCAGCTCGTGGCCGATTACCTCAAGCCCATGGGCTTCGAAGTGGAAATGGAGCACGATGGCGAGCACGGGGCCGAACGCGCCACATCCGAGCAGTGGGCTGCCATCATCCTGGATGTCATGATGCCCGGCTGCGATGGCTTTGAGGTCCTTCGCCGCATCCGTGGAAAATCGAAGGTGCCCGTGATGATGCTCACCGGCCGCGGTGAGGAGGTGGACCGCATCGTCGGCCTGGAACTGGGTGCAGATGACTATTTGCCGAAGACTTTTTCGTCCCGCGAACTACTCGCCCGACTTCGTGCGTTGCTGCGGCGAACCGGCTGGATAGCGGAGGACTCTCCGCACCTTGCGATCAAAGAAATCGTCGTCGGTGAACTGCGTCTTAATCCCGAAACGCATGCCGTGGTTCTAGGGGCCGAGGCCTTGCAGCTCACGCCAGCGGAGTTCGGCCTGCTGCTCTCGCTTGCCAAAGCTCACGGCCGCGTCAAAACCCGCGAGCAGCTCATCGAGGAGGTCGCCGACCGCGAATGGGATGTCTTTGACCGCGCCATCGATATGCACATTTCCACGCTGCGCAAAAAGCTCGGTGATGACCCCAAGGATCCACGCTACATCAAAACCGTGCGCGGCTATGGCTACCAACTCGTGACTCCCGGACGATGAGGCGATTAAAACTCCCGCTCTACAGCAAGATCCTTTCGTGGTTCGCTCTGAACCTCGCGGTGCTGGTTGCGCTGTTCTTCTTTTTCCTCCAAGCTCAGTTCAAGCTCGGTCTCGATTGGATGCTCTCCGGTGAGCCAGGCGACCGAATCGCGGCCATCGGTGAAAGCGTGGCCTTTGAGTTCTCTCGGCTCGCGGAAGCCGAGTGGCCTGCACGGCTGAACGACTACGATCAAAAGCACGGCGTCACCTTCGGTCTCTTTGACGGACGCGGTGAGCAGGTCTTTGGCAAACCCATCGCAATCCCCGCCGAGCTGGTCCCAAAACTCATCGACCGCCGTCCTCCCGGCGAGGGCAATCCTCGCCGCGCACCAGGCCCCGTTTCCAAACGCCCCGCCGATGCACCGCCAAAACCACGCTTCATGATGCGTGCGGGAGACCCTTCGCGCTATTGGGCTGGCATTCACCTCGACCTCGCTGCGCGGAGTGGACGCTCGCTCACCCTCGTCATGATTTCAGACAACATCAGCGGCGGCGGCCTTTTCTTTGACCTGCGCCCATGGCTCTGGCTCGGCGCTGCGGCGCTCCTCATCTCTGCACTCATGTGGATGCCCTTTGTGCGTGGCATTACCGGCTTCATCCGCACGCTCAACACCGCTGCAGGCCGCATCGCGCATGGCCATTTCGACGAGCGTATCGAAAACCAGCGCAACGACGAACTTGGAGAACTCTCCACCTCCGTGAATGCCATGGCCGCCCAACTCGGCGACTACATGACCCAGCAGCGCCGCATCACCGCCGACGTCGCGCATGAGTTGTGCAGCCCCATTGCTCGCATGCAGATGGCCCTCGGCGTGGTGGAGCAACGCAGCACACCCGATCAAGCGACCTATCTGCAAAAGCTCGACAGAGAGCTCCAGCACATGGCCAAGCTCGTCGAAGAAGTCCTCGCCTTCACCAAAGCCGAAACCATCCCCGACCGCGAAATGCCTGAGGACATCGATTTGCGCGAAATGCTCCAAAACGTCCTCGCCCGCGAAGCGCCTGACAACGGCATCCAACTCAATATCGGCGACATCAAGCTCCACAGCCTCCGCGGTGCCCTAGACCGCGCCATCGGCAATGTCGTTCGCAATGCCGTCCGCTATGCTGCGGACATCGAAATTCACGCGAAAGCCGAAAATGAACGCATAATTATCCAAATCCTCGACCGTGGCCCCGGCGTGCCCGAGGAAGCCGTCTCACGCCTCTTCGAGCCCTTTTACCGCCCTGAAGCCGCCCGTGGCCGCAACACTGGCGGGAGCGGTCTCGGCCTCGCCATCACCAAACGCTGCATCGAAGCCTGCGGAGGCATCGTGACCGCTCGGAATCGGGAAGGTGGCGGGCTGGTGGTGTGCATCGAATTGCCGGTGGTAGCGTGATGCCGGGCTGATTCAGGCACGTTCGTTTTGTGATGCTCATTTGGCGATCATGACGATGAAGTCCCGTATCTTGTCATTTGCCACTTGGCCTGAAAACGGCCAAGCTAGCAAGCGTGAAGACCCCTACCTTTCTCAGCCTCGCCGATCAGGTCACCGAGCATCTACGTGCAGAGATTCTGCGTGGACGGTGGAGTGATACGCTGCCGGGAAAACATCAGCTCGCAGACGAACTCGGGGTGAATAACAAGACGGTTGAGGCCTCGCTCCGACAGCTTGAAAATAGCGGGCTGCTTTTAGCGCAGGGTGCTGGCCGTAAACGCCTCATCAACCCACGTCACCGCAATTCCTCACGCGCATTGCGCATCGCCATTTTACTGAATGATCATCAGATCGACGAGAAGACGAAGATCCTTCTGGAGACCAAACATGGGCTCCATGCGGCGGGTCACACTCTCATCATCCCGCCGAAGTCATTGGCATCAATGCGATTCGATCCCAAGAGTGTCGCCGCCCTCGTGCGCAAGACCAAGGCTGACGCATGGATCATCCTGGCAGGATCACGCGGTGTGTTAGAATGGTTCGCCAGCCAGCCAGTGCCAGCCTTTGCTCTATTTGGGAACCGCGTAGGCATCAAGATACCCTCGGTGTCGCCTAACAAACCGCCCGTCATCGCCGAGGCCACACGGCACCTGATCGAGCTAGGTCATCGGCGCATCGTCCTGCTCGCCCGCCGCGCGGCCCGTTTACCACAACCCACAGCTGGCCTGGCCGCTTACCTTGATACGCTGCGCGATCACGGTTGTCAGATCGGCGAGTTCAATCTGCCCGATTGGGAGGAAACCAACGCTGGCTTCCACGAGTGTCTCCACTCGCTCTTCCAAGCCACACCTCCCACGGCATTGATTGTGGACGAAGTGACCTACTTCGTGGCCACGATGCAGTTTCTTTTACTGCGAGGGCTGAAGGTGCCTGCGGATGTCTCTCTCATCAGCACGGATGACGATGTCGCCCTTTCCCACTGCTATCCTCCCGCAGCTTGCATGAAGTGGGATCTTGATCCGGTCGTGCGGCGCATCATTCATTGGGCCGCCAATATCAGCCGAGGAAAAGCAGACATCACGCAAACCCTCACTCCCGCAGAGTTCATCGCTGGCGGAACCGTGGGCCCCGTGCCGGGATAACGTTAAAACGAAAGTGGTGCTAAAAATCAGTTTCAGGTTTAAAGTTTCAAGTGCTGAAGTCCAAAACGTTGTGACCGAAGTGTCCCACCCTTTTTGAGTGTTCTGCCTCTTAACGCAGTGATTCAGAAAACTTGGAACATGAAACTAGAAACCCAGTTTTAGATTTAGGGAGAAAAATGCAGCTCTTCGACAAACTCGTTGGTTTTGAAAAACTCGGGGTTGCTGATAGCTTTTCCACCAAGGGTCATGTTTTCGAAGGTGAGATTGCGGAGGCGGGCATTGCTTTGACCCCAGAGAAGCTGAGGCTCACCAAGAACGCTGGGAGCGGCGATGCTGATGTTTTGAAAGTGAATCCCAGACACATCACCAGCGGCTGATTTTTCGCCCTGCTTCGAGTAGGGAGGTGGCACGGTCATGCAGAGAAAGAACTGCTGAAGAGTGGGCCGTGGGTCTTCGATGCGAATGTT
>JAPLUM010000059.1 GCA_026397605.1 Verrucomicrobiota bacterium
CCTGGGCAGAGGCCGCCACCTTTGGTACAGATGCAAACTCCGCCAAGCGCCTAGAGCATCTTGGGGCTATCAAGCTACGGGAAATCACCGAGATCAATGGTGGCGAGACCGCTGTCATCAAGACCGTTTCCGATTATCTGGATGCCACGGGCAAGAAAACCTCCGAAGAAGTGCGTAAATACACCTTTGCCGTCAAAGGTGCGACACGTCTGATCGACGTGGATATTGAGCTCATCGCCTCTGAAGCAGACATTTTAGTCGATGACAAAAAGGACGCCGGATTGAGTATCCGAGTCCCGACCGAAATGGCCGTGGATCGTGGCAAAGAAGGTGGCAAAGGCACTGGCCACATCATTAGCAGTGAAGGCCTGACCGACGAAGATGCTTGGGGCAAGCGAGCGACCTGGGTTGATTATTATGGCACCGTCGGTGGCAAAGCTGTTGGTGTCGCCATGCTAAATCATCCCGGCAGCTTTCGCCATCCCACACCTTGGCATGTACGCACTTACGGACTCTTCACAGCCAACCCCTTCGGCCTCTCTCAACTCAAGCTACAGGAAGAAAGCGGAGCCGTCACCCTCAAGAAAGGTGAAAAGATCACTCTACGTCACCGCTTCATCTTCCACGATGGCGATGAAAAGTCTGCCAAGATCGCCGAGGCCTTTGCTGACTACGCCAAGGAGTAGTATCCGCTAACAGACTAAAGCCACAAGGCTGTGGCCCAATCACCCGCCTGGCGTTTTTCGCCTGCGGCTAGGCGGAGCAGGGCGTTGGCTTGACTAAGGGCAAAAAGGGCATGGCTTTGCTGCATGCCTTGCACCCGGAAGAAGCCATTTTGGATCTCTCCACGCAGATAGTGCGGACGATCTCCGTCATTGGATAGGTCGGCACTCAGACGCACAGGGACTGAGGCAGCCGATGTCTCAGTGGCTCCCATCCAGCGCAGAAGCGCAGGCCGGACAAAGAGCTGGAAGGTAACAAAGGACGAGACGGGATTCCCCGGAAGACCAAAAATGAAAACAGGTCGGCCATCAATCTGACGCGCGGTCTGCGCAAACAGGAAGGGTTTTCCTGGCTTTACCTTCACACGCCAGAGGTCAGGCTGGATACCAAGCTGGATAAGGGCTGGCTTGATCTGATCATGATCACCGACGGAGACACCACCGCTAAGAATGATGATGTCTTGAGTCTCAATGAGCTGCTTTAAAAGCTGAACGGTAGCCTGTAAATCATCACCACAATGGCAGGCCTGTGTTTGAGCGATTCCCATCTGGGTTAGCAGGCCTTGGAGCATGAGTCCGTTACTGTTGTAAATCTGACCTGCGGCTAAAGGAATGCCGGGAGAGATAAGCTCATCCCCTGTGCTGAGGACAGTCACGCGAGGAGTGGCATAGACAGAGACATGAGTGAAGCCCTGAGAAGCTAAGAGGCCAAGGCGACCTGGAGTAATGGGCTGCCCACGACGCAGCATGATCTGACCACGGCAGAGATCAGCCCCGAGCCGACGAATGTTCTCCCCAGGCTCAACAGGTTCGCGACAAACGATGCTGTCTTCTTGGCGCTCTACATCCTCCTGCATGATGACGGCATCGGCTCCGGCCGGCATAGGTGCACCGGTAAAGATACGGATGGCTTGATTGGGACCACAGTGAAGTTGGCGGTCTGCACCGGCAGGTTGTTCGCCGATCAGTTGGAGTTTTTTTCCGCTGCGGCTGTCAGAGGCAATTAGAGCATAGCCGTCCATCATGGAATTATCGAACCCAGGGATGGGAATAGAGGCAATGAGGTCGCTGGCTGCATGCCTGCCGAGTGCACTGAGCAGTGGCAGATCTTCGGCAGGGCCTGAAGTGACAGCAGTTAGTACGCGCTGAAGCGCCTCGTCTTCATTCAGCATAGGAATCAGGGTTTGGCGTCGCCATTCACGACAGGCTCTAGGTCATCTAATTTCAAAGGTTCTGTTGGAACTGCAGGCGGAGCGGAGGGAGTTTTTGAAGGCTGACTTTGATTGAATCCTGGGTCCAGCAGACTCAGCGGAATATCTGGCAACGTGGGCATACTCATGCTCGGGGACCTGCCAGTGTTGGGTGAAGCTGGGCTGACGACGGGCATTGGCGCGGGTAGGGCGGGTGTTGAGTCAGTGCCCGTAGTCCATAGCACCAGATTGGTGACCTCAGGAGAGCCTTCTTTAATGTCTGCGGTTAGATAATGTCCTTTACGCTCGGGGGTCAGGATGAGCTTGGTTTTCTTGCCTTCGGAACTCAGGGCGCTGAGTTCCGTGCCAGGCTGGATGGCGGGTATCTGATCGCAACGAATGAGCACGTAGTTTTGCTCAGGATTCACCATCTCGATGATGCCAATGAGGGTGGACTTGGCAGTGCCCGCAGGCTTGGGTTTTTCTTCCTTCTTGGAGGCGCAACTCACGATCCATAAAGAAGCGACCAAAAGAACAATCAACGATTTCATGCAGAGATTAACGGGCTGCGGTTTGGGGGAGTCGTTTGCCGAGGCAGATAAGACTCTGCTCCGTTCTGATAAAGATTTGGCCTTCACTCAGGGCTGGCGAGGCAAAGACTTTTTCCTTCAGTTCGCTCTCAGCCGTAAGTTTGTAGTCTTTTCCAGGCTTGATCACCCGCAGTGTGCCAAAGTCGTTGATGAAATAGACCTGCCCATCTGCGCTGACGAGTGATGCATGATGCTCTTTCATGCGCTCCTCCCATGCAATTTCTCCCGTAGCTGCGTCAAAACAGTGAGCAATGCCTGAATCAGAGACGATAAGAAACCAGCCCTTTTCACAAATGGGTGATGGCACGTAGGAGACGCCTTTGTTGGTGCGCCATTGGACATGGGTATCGGTGACGTTGCCGATTCCATCTGGCTTAATGGCTAGGATGTGATGTTCAGGGAAGCCGCCGCTCATGAACAACAGATTGGATTTTTCATCATGGACGATTGACGCTACGAACTGCTCTGTCGGGCCGTCGATCATCCAGAGTAGGCGCCCATCATTAGGATTATAACTGGTCACGCATTTGCTGCCTGAAAGCACCATTTGTGTGCGACCGCTTATCTCCTTAATCAGTGGCACACAATAGCTTCGAGTCTGATACGGCCGCTCGATTCGCCAGAGTTGGCGTCCGTCAGCACGGGCTAGGGCGACGATGTAACCCGGACCATCGTGGTCACAGTTCACGATGACTTTGTCCTCAAACAAAATTGGGCTGCTGCAAAAGCCATGTTTGCTAGCAAAAACGCCTGGCCTCACCTGCCAGACTTGATTGCCAGAGAAATCATGGGCGCTAATCACCACTGTTTTCCCATCTAAAAAAGCCGTAAAAACACGCTCCCCGTCCGTAGCTGGTGTGCTGGAAGCATGACTATTGAGGCGGTGAGTCATTTCCAGAGCGGACTTGATGACGGTTTTTTGCCAAAGCATCCGTCCGGTCGCCCGATCGAGACTGAGTAAGACGCGCTCTTGAGACTCTGAAATAGCTGCAACAGCAAAAAGACGGTCTTCCCAAAGGATGGGAGAGGCATGGCCTAGCCCCGGAAGCGTCACCCTCCAAGCTTCCGTTTTCTCATTGGCTTCCTGAGGGAATCCATGATCTAAACTGCTGCCGTCCAGTCGGTTACCCCGCCATTGAGGCCAGTTTTCAGCATAGGCCGTGGACAGGGTAAGGACAGAAAAGCCAATGAGGGAAAGACACTGCATTTGTGGTGAGACTATCGGTTCTCAGCGCAGGCTTCAATCATCAAAATGGACCTTTCGTTACTGGAGCAATTAAAAAAACCTTCATGTCGGGTATTGACCTCTGCGCAGTAAGCTGCCAGCATCGCCTTCCTATGGCTAAAAAAACCACCGCAACCAAAACTCCTCGTAAACCAAACGCAGCCCTCATGAAGCCAGTCCAGCCTGATGCCATCCTGGCAGCAGTCGTTGGTTCAGCTCCAGCTTCCCGTGGCGAACTCACCAAGAAACTTTGGGACTACATCAAGAAGAATGGTCTCCAGGACGCAACCAAGAAGACCAACATCAATGCTGACGCCGCCCTTAAGGCCGTCTTCGGTGGCAAGGCTCAAGTGACGATGTTTGAGATGACCAAGCTGGTCTCCGCTCACATCAAATAATATCGGTCTTTTAGTCCAACCAACCAACTCTTTATCGCTCCTGACCTTCATTGGCAGGGGCGATTTTTTTGATTTATTGTCCAGTCATACTAGCTAGTGATCACTGTGCTGAAGTTTCTAAAGAAATATCAAAGATGGCTGCTATGCGCTGCCTTTTTGGCGGTCGGCACAGTGACGGTCTGGTGGGTGCTTCCTTGGTGTGTGGATTTACCTGCTGCTCTGCTCCTACCAAGGGCTGAGTCCATACGATATACCGCCCGAGATGGATCGCCCCTACGCCAACTCCTCACAACTGAAGGGGATCGAGTCGGTGCGGGTGTGCCTTTTGAAGCACTACCCCAGAACTTAATCTTGGCGACGCTAGCCGCAGAAGATCGCCGATTCTGGTCTCATGGCGGCGTGGATCTTTTAGCCATTGTCAGGGCTGCTCGCGACAATGCTAAAAGTGGCCGCATCGTCTCAGGAGCTTCCACTATTCATCAACAGCTGATTAAAGTCAGCGCCAGACGTGAGGGAAAGCGTACTCTGTGGGTGAAATTTGTGGAAGCGCTGCAAGCTAGACGGCTAAGTCTTTCCTGGCCCAAAGAGCGTATTCTCAGCGATTACCTCAGCCGCATCAGTTACGGCAATTTACTGACTGGCTGCCAATCAGCGGCTTCTGGTTATTTTAACAAACCCTTGTCAGACTTAACGCTGAATGAGTGCGCTTTACTAGCAGCGGTTCCGCAGTCGCCGACTCGATACAATCCTTTTAAAAAGTTAGAAACAATCCGTCCACGACAAGTGCGCATCCTCCATGCCATGCATGACCAGGGCTGGATCAGCGAGGACGCGCTGCGTGTGGCCTTGGATGAAAAGATCACACTACAACGATTCACAGGTGGCTTCGCCGCACCTCACGCGATTGAGATGCTACGCACAGAACTCCAAGAGCGGGCGCCAGAGGTGATTCAGACTACAATTGATCCCAGGCTGCAACAGCAGGTCGAGCGAATCATTTCAGGTCGGCTTCTGGTCCTTAAGGATCGTCATGTCACGCAAGGAGCATCTGTGGTGATCGAAAACGCGACAGGTCATGTCCTAGCGCTTGCTGGATCGCGGGACTTTTTCTCACCTGAAGGCGGCCAGATCAATGGAGCCTGGGCTCCCCACTCGCCTGGCTCAGCGATGAAGCCATTCACCTATCAGCTCGCTTTTGAAAGAGGAGCCACACCAGCCAGCATCGTAGCAGATCTGCCCATTGAATACCCAACGCCCAGCGGCACCTACAAACCCGAGAATTACGCGCATCGTCTCTATGGCCCCATGACCTATCGTGATGCCCTTGGCAACAGCCTCAACATCTCTGCGGTGAAAGTGCTTGCCAGTGTCGGTGGGGCTGAGACGCTACTGAATCGCATGCAAGAACTTGGCCTCACGACGCTGACTGAGTCAGCAGAGCACTATGGGCTAGGCCTCACCATCGGCAATGCACCAGTGAGGCTGATCGAGCTAACCAATGCTTATGCAGCACTAGCAAGGCTCGGCGAATGGAAGACATGGTCACTCACCCAATCCACAAAGACAACTAGCGGTGATGTTTTTGCGAAACAGCCAGCCTACCTCATCGCCGACATCCTCAGTGACAATCAGGCCCGCACACTCACCTTTGGCGCGAACTCGCCACTGCGCCTACCTTTCCGAGCAGCGGTCAAAACAGGCACCAGTCAATCCTATCGAGACAATTGGACACTTGGTTACACGCCAGAGTTCACGGTCGGCGTTTGGGTTGGGAACTTCGACAACACTCCCATGCAAGAAGTGTCTGGCGTGACTGGCGCCGCCCCTATCTGGCGTGACATCTTCATGCATCTGCATCAGCGCCATCCGCAAAGCTGGTATGAAGTGCAGAAAGGCATGATGCGTGCGCGGATTGACCCCAGAACGGGGAAGCGTCTCTCCTCACAGTCACCACCAGCGCGAGTCAGTCGAGAGGATCTCTTTATTGAGGATCAACTACCCGCACCCGCACTTATTAGTGATTACGATGAAAGGGGGCGCGCCTTCATCCAACCAGAATACGCAGCTTGGCTACGCAGTGCTGAAAATTGGATGGGAGATGTGATCATCTGCCGGAGTGAAAGCCCTGCAAACCCGACCTGGGTTATCTCCAATCCCATTCCGGGCACTGTCATCCATCTGGATCCCGATCTACCTAATCAAGGCAGCCGACTGCTCCTCCAAACGCAGCCTTCAATGCCGATCGAGTGGTCAAGCGAATCACTCCCTATTGAGCACGACGGTAATCTTCCATTCGTTCGACTGACTCCAGGTCGTCATAAGCTTACGGGGCGGCACTCCAGCACGGGGGAAGTGCAAAGTACCTTTGTGATCGTGCATGATGAATAAGCAAAGTCCTAATCAATCCATGGATCGGAACACAAAAGACATTGGATTTAAGCTTCAAAAGCATCCACTTTATTAAAATGCCTCAATCATCGTTAGAAATAAAAGCGCTCGTCACCGGAGGTGCCGGATTCATTGGCTCTCACATCGCACAGGAGCTGTGCGCACGCGGAGCTAAAGTGGTCATTCTGGACGATCTGAGCACGGGAAACGCTGAGGCAAATCTAGCCTGGGCTAAAGCCAGCGATCAGATAGAATTTGTGAAAGGCTGTGTCTGTAACGACGCACTTGTGACAAAATTAGTGCAAGGCTGCGATTGGGTTTTCCATGAGGCCGCCATTGCCTCTGTGCCACAATCTGTGGCACAACCTGTAGAGAGTCATCAGATCAATCTAGACGCATCGTTAAAGCTTCTGGTAGCTGCTCGTGACGCCAAAGTGAAGCGCTTCATGTTTGCCTCCTCAGCAGCCATCTATGGCGATGCGGTGACACCACTCAAAAGCGAATCCGACCCCGTGTTACCACTGACACCTTATGGCCTGCAAAAGTATGGGAGCGAGCGCTATGGACAAATGTTTCACCACCTCTATGGGCTAGAAACTGTGTCTTTGCGTTACTTCAATGTTTTCGGACCTCGTCAATCCTTCACATCGGCTTATTCAGGCGTCATAGCCAAATTTTGCACCCTGATGCTTGAAGGCAAAGCGCCAACCATCTTTGGCGATGGTCTCCAGTCACGCGATTTTGCCTACATCGAAAATGTGGTCGCGGCCAATCTGCTAGCCGCTGAGCAGCCTGCTGAAAATGTAGCTGGGAGGGTATTCAACATAGCGGGAGGAGTCAGCGTGAGCCTCCTGGATCTGGTGGAAGAACTAAACCAAATCACGGGCCAATCATTAGTCCCAACCCATCAGCCAGCCCGAACTGGAGATATTCGCGATAGCGCAGCAGATCTTTCTTTTGCACGTTCGCACTTGAGATATAACCCTCAGATCTCCTGGCAGGAAGGATTAAAACACACTCTCAATTTCTACCGATAACTTAATCTCAGTTGATGCCCCCATTACTAGCCTTAGCTTCGACGACACCTCCATCTTATTGGATGGTCATTCCCTTTGTTCTCCTGCTCCTATCCATAGCCCTGATGCCGCTTTTTGCTGCACACTTTTGGGAGCATCACTACCCGAAAGTGGCGGTAGGATTGGGACTGGTGACAGTGGCCTATTTCGGCATGCAGGGGGATTGGCATCCGCTCGTTCACTCAGCCCAGGAATATGTCAGTTTCATGGCATTGGTCGGCTCACTTTTTGTTATTTCAGGGGGTATTAATATTCGCGTTAAAGGTGAAGCCACGCCCCTACGAAACACCGTCTTTTTAGCGATTGGTGCAGTGCTAGCCAATATCATCGGCACCACGGGAGCCTCCATGCTCATGATCAGACCATGGATCAAGATGAACAAATATCGCATCACCGGGCAGCACATTGTCTTTTTCATCTTTGTGGTCAGCAACTGCGGTGGCGCGCTCACCCCCATTGGTGATCCACCCTTATTTTTGGGATTCTTGCGTGGCGTGCCGTTCTGGTGGGTGTTCGAGCATGCCTGGGGAAGCTGGCTGCTTGCTGTGGGCGCACTGCTAACTGTGTTCTTTGTGCTTGATTCCAAGAATTTTTTACGCGCTCCAAAACAGGTGCGCGAGCAAGAAACTCGAGAAGAACATTTTCATATTCGAGGCCTGCCAAATCTCGGTTTTCTCGCGCTGGTGCTAGCTGCAGTCTTTTTGCCCAAGAGTGTTCAGGAAACAGTCATTGCCGGAGCCTTCTCCTTACCATCACTCCTGATGATTGCCGCGGCGGCAGGATCTTACTTCACCTCAAAAGCTGAGATCCATGAAGCCAATGACTTTAACTTTGGTCCCGTCAAAGAAGTGGGTTACCTCTTCATCGGCATCTTCCTCACGATGATTCCTGCCTTACAGATTCTACAAGGCGGCCAGGCTATTCAGTTAAGTTCACCCATTGGCTATTACTTTGCCAC
>JAPLUM010000337.1 GCA_026397605.1 Verrucomicrobiota bacterium
CCCTATCCGCTGCGGCGGCCGGGGAACTTTGAGTTTGCGGAGCGTTATCTGGCGGATTTGCCCATGCTCACTGCGGCACGTCTGTCAGCGACCTTTCCTCTGGTGAGTCCTGCGGCTAGGCCTGCGCTGGTCGGTGAATCGGGGCGTGGAGAGATCATGCCGGAGTTGCAAGCTCGGCAGGTTTTCCCCTTTGGCGGTAGTCTGCATCACATGGTGGATGGCGGTTACTTTGAGAACAGTGGCATGGTGGGGGCTTTGGAGTGGTTGGGGGAGGCTTTTGAGGATTTGGATCTACTGGGAGATACTCATCCAGCAGTTCGGATGCCGAAAAAGGTGCTCATCATCGAGCTTTCTGCCTTTCCCAAAGAAGCCTGGAGTTCTGGGCCTATAGACGCTGAGGCCAGTTCTCAGGGTGCCTTGTTTGATCTGATCTCTCCGGCGCACACGATCGTCAATGTGCGCAACAGTGGTCAGGCTTCCTTTGCCACGCAGTTGCGGCTGCAGTTTCAACAGCGCTGGCGGCTGGCCAAAAATGTGGACGTCCAATACCTGACGATTTACCCCGAGTGTATCACTGCCAAAGATCCTTCCGAGCTTGCGTTTTGGGACCGGGTCAAGAAGCGTTTTTTTATCCAAGCCGACTTAGATTATGCGCCGCTATCCTGGCATTTGCGGGAGTCCGAGATCACCCAGATCAATCATGCGGCGGAAGCGGCGGTGAAGAAAATGCTGGATAGTCCGCAGGAGGATGTGTTTGAAAAAATCTCCATTGCGGATCAGGCCGAGGACGATGCCACGTCGCTGCTACCGGAGGCGCTCCAGTCGAAGTCTGGGCCGACGAACCTGGATCTCTTGAAGCGTTTCATTCAACCCCTGGCAGGAGGCAAACTTTAGTATGATGAAAAAAGTGAAGCTATTGCGTTTTTCCACCCTTTTGGCCTGGCTGATGACCCTGGTCTTTGCAGGTCTCATGCTCTCCAAAATGGAATGGAGTGATGGTATGATCCACAGCATCAAGGCTGGCTTTCACACGGGTGGCACGAGTCCAATCTTGGCTCTGGAGCTTGCTGATAGCTTGCCGGAGCTAGAAGGTGTTTTGCCTGAAACTCCAGATGGGGAAAAGGATCGTTTGATGGCGATCATTCAGGTGGCGGCGGATTACCCCTTGGGACTCTTCCTGCTACTGACTTGCCTTGGCTATCTGGAGCTAGCGCGCACTAGGACCGATGTGCTGCCCTCTGTCCTGCGCTGTCTCATGGGCCTGCTCTTCCTTTGTGGTGGGCTGACAGGTCTAGCCTGGGGTTTCGGTAAGAACTCTGGTCTGCTCATCGAAAACGCCATGGCCTTCATGGCCGCTGCATTGCTCCTGCTGCCTTTTCTTGTTTGGAAGCCCGATGCGCCGTGGCGTTAATCTGAATTTTACAGTCGCCGTGCTTCGCTCACATCCAGCTGGGTGATTTTCCAGGCGGTTTCGATGGGGCTTACGGTGACTTTGGCGGTGTAGCGGTTCACGCGGGTGTGGGCATGGCCCCAGTGACCGACGGTGCCTAGGGCGGTCCATTGCACTTCCGTGATGAAGCCGTTATCTTGAGCTGATGAGGTTACTTTGAGGATGTCGGCGCTGAATTCACTGATGGTGACGCGGGTGCCTTCGCGGCCATCGAGGGTGAGGGCTTGGATGGTCTCCAGATAAAGTTTGCGCAGCAGCTCGCCATGCACACTCATGGCCAGGACATCGTAAATGGCTGATTCTTCACGGTGATCAAAGGCGCGATAGACGTTTCGTAACAAGGGCGTGAGGATGATTTCAGCCTCAGATGTTTTGGTGATTTGGGGGATTTCGACTGAGCCTGCTAGGTTAATGTGCAGAAGCGGCCAGCTCAGGACTGCGCCGAGCACCCAGGTGGCAAAAAAGGGCATACTGCCGCCGGGAAGGTGGTGGTCTCTAAGCCGGATGACGCTGTAGAAAATCAGCCCGGAGATAATCCAAAGGGCTGTGGCAAGAGGAAAGCGGATTGGCGCGGAAGCGGTCAGCGTGGGGACGCTGGCCAGTGGCATGGGCAAGGGCAGGCGACCTTGGGCTTTCCAGGTGGTTTTCGGCAGTTTCTGGCTGACTTCCAACATTTCAGATTTGGGGCCAAAGAAGACGCGGATGGGCAACTCATGGATATCACCAATGAAACCTTGCCACAGGACGGTGATGCTGTCTGGGCCGGGTGGGGTGGGGAACTCCCAGGTGAAGCCGACCATGGCTTCGTTGGTGGTGATTGCTGAGCCTTCCTCAAAGGGCAGTGTGGCTCCAGGTTTGCCTTTGATGATCGAGGCTCCGATGAAATGTCCGTCGAGCTTGGTGATGCCAATGTTGAGTTTGCACCATTCTGCAGCCTGCCTGGTGGCTGCTTCTGCTAGTGCTTTCTGACTGCCGCCATCCAGCTTGTTGGGCACGTCTTTGAGGGGG
>JAPLUM010000887.1 GCA_026397605.1 Verrucomicrobiota bacterium
TGGTTTTTATGTCATGAAACACAGACATCCCATAGGCAGTGGCAAATGAGGAGGCAAGCCATGAAGTAGCTGGGGAAGAAGCGTTTAAGACGGCGGAGGCCGAGTTGGCGTTTTGCGGGGATGCCCAACAATGTCAGGCGAATGCTGTCCCATGAGAAGTTGCAGCCTTTGGCTCAAATCCAGGCAACCACGCGGCGTGTGAGGCTCCCAGCAGGGTGAAGCTGCCGCCTGCTGTCCCATAACTTCGCAATAAGCCCACGAGGTCGAGCCGCTCCCACATGGCCGCTCGCACCACGGCGAAGAGGCGTGTAAAACTGTGGCCCCACTGGCCGATGTGCGCCGCGTAGCGCAACAGCACATAGAGCAGCAGCGCGGTCCATACCTGCCAGCGGATGGCGTTGGCGCTGTGGCCGAGGAAGTCGCCGAGCTTGAGCGTCTGCTTCACCTGTTTGAAGAACACCTCAATGTCCCAGCGGGCGCGGTAGAGGTCGCACACGCGGCCAGCGCTCCAGGCGGTGTTGTTGGTGATGAAGACCATCAGGCGCAGCTCGCCATCGACTTCCACCCAGGCCTCGACTCGGCGCAACGTCCAACCTGTGAGGTGTTTGAACTTGTCGCCCGTGAGCTTCACGATCTGGTCCTTGACTACGTTGCCGCCCTTTTTCACCAGCAGGTTGCGCAAGGCGCGGTAACGTAAGTTGTCCTTCGCACGGGTTACCCACTGCACGCCGCGCAGGTCGAGGTCATGCAGGTGATCGAAGTCCACATAGGCTTTGTCGAAGACGACGACCTCGCCTTCCTCCAGTCCGGCACAGACCTCACGGGCACGCTTGTTGTCATGCTCGCCAGCGGTATCGACGATGGCAAAGGTGGGCAGGAAGCTGTTGAGCCCGAGGCGCAGGTGCATCTTCGCTGCGGCCTTGCGCCGCCGGTGCTTCGCCCAGTTCATGCAGTTGGCCACCAGCTCCATCACCGTCGAATCCACGGCATGAATGCGCACCTTGAAGCGATGCAGCAAAGAGCGCCCTGCATTGCCTCCAGGCCGCTGTCGCCCAAAGCTGCGGTCATGGTGCTGAAGGTGGGCCAGCGTGCGCCAGAACACCAGCTCGGCGAACCTCGCATCGCGCACCTTATTTGAGTTGGAGAGGTTGTTGCGCGAGGGCGGCGTGAGGCCGAAAGCGGCGATGGCTCGCGCCTTGAGCCGCAACCAGTCGCAGACGTCATTGAGGCTCAACGCATGGGCAAGCTGGGCGAAAAGCATCGTGCCCAAGTGGCTGAGCACGGAATAGGTCCGGGCTTTGACATCGACGCCAGTCTCCCTGGCTGTCCGCTGGATGATGTCACGCGGAATGAACTTGAGCATCTGCCCGAGAACATTGATATGGTGACGTGCTGGCTGAGTGGCGTGAGTGTGTGTTGATTTTGACATCGCACTCCAAATCAAGCCACTTCCCGCCCTCAGTCAGCACCCTTTATCTCAGATCTCTATGGGACGCCTGTGGTCATGAAACTAGAAACCTGAAACCTGAAACAGGATTTTAGGCTAAAGGCGCTGAGACCGGATAGAGGTTCTTCTACTCGATAATCACCTTGAACGCCTGCTTCATGGAAGGCTCGGTGTTCTTCTCCCATGGCCTGCCGTAGTTGAATGAAAGGACAATCGTTCCTTTCTTTAAAGCGCGGAACGTCCAGTGCTCAACCCCACCAACCCCGACCATACCAGGCTCATGGGGATCGTTGAGATAGTCATTGCTGACCTTTTCGACCAAGGATGGATCCTCCTGCCCGGAAAGCGCCCAACTGTATCCTGTCGTGTGGTTGGCTTTTAGCTTGATGATGAATGTCTCCCCCGCTTTGGCGCGAAGTACTCCCTCTACAGTGACTTCTTGGGTGCCTTCAGTGACAGAGTTTTTAGAGCTGTCATGGCAGGAGATTAAACTCACAGCTAGGATGAATATAGCGATCGTTGACTTCATTGGGATGGATTGAGGTTGGTTTTGAGCTGCTCAAAAGAAACCCCGGTCCACATGGCTGCGGACCGGGGTTCTGGTTAAACATATCAGTTTTGAATATTAGATGATCTCCACGCCAGGTTTCCCTGGGATAGCGACCGGGTAGCCGCCGTCAGCGTCAGGCTTGACTGGTGGCTCGGTCTCAGCGGTGACGATGGCGGGCATGTGCTGGACTTTGGAGTTCAGCGCTTCATCCCAGGTGAGTTCTTTGCCGGAATAGGTGGCCATGCGGCCCATGACGGAGGTCATGGTGGACTCGGCACCGTAGTAGGCATTGTTCAGCGGGGTGTTGTTGCGGATCGCAGCCTGGAGGGTGTCATGCTCGATCTGGTATGGATCAGGGTCGGTGCCGCGACGGGCTTTTTTGCCCTTGGCCTCACCTTCTGGGGCCACGGCTGGTTCACCGGCTGGACGGTACTTCCAAATGGTGTTGCCCTTGTGATCGACGGCGTAGCAGGCACCGCTGTTGATGAGGTAGATCTTACCCTTGGTGCCGGTGAATTCTTCACGCACGGCATTGAAGACACCGGACTGATGACGGCACTGGCTGTTTACACGGACGCCGTTGGCGTAGGTGTACT
>JAPLUM010000713.1 GCA_026397605.1 Verrucomicrobiota bacterium
CCAAAGGCCACCGGACGGTCCGGGGGTTCACCGGCGTGTTTGTCCGTGGCGCCAATGACTTGTCCATGGCGCATGCCACCGCAGGCAAGTAACGCAGAGGCAACGCGCGGCCAGTGATCGCGCCCACCTTTCGCATTGATCAAGGGCGTGCGGCCAAACTCACCCCAGACAACGACGGAGACATCCTGGTCGAGCCCACGCTCGTGAAGATCCGTGATGAGCGCTGTGAGACCGGCATCCAGCAGTGGCAGGTCTTCGCGGAGTTGGCCAAAGTTGTTGGAATGATAATCCCAGCGGCTGAAGGCGAGAGTGACCACGCGTGCACCTGCCTCGACGAGTCTGAGGGCCATCAGAAAGTGGCTGGTGAGGCGCGGACCGCCATCGTCACGATTGCGATTTTCGCCATGTCCATAGCGCTCGACATTGCGTGCATCCTCTCGACTTAAATCGAGCGCGTGAAGCAATTTCGGGCTGGTGAGCACATTAAGCGCCTGCTGATTGAAAACATCGATGCCGCCCATCAGGCCCGTAGCATCGAGATCGCGGCGCAGACCGTCAAAACTAGCGAGCAGCGTTTTGCGATCCCCCAGTCGATCTAGCGTGATGCCATTGAGCTCCATATCCCCCGTGCCGCTGCCGCGATTCGGCTGAAAAGGAGCATGGGCGACTCCGAGGTAGCCTGGCTCGCCCGTGCGTGCCCATGGCATGTGCCCCATTTTCGGTGCGAGACCGACGAACGCGGGCATTGCAGGACTGACGCTGCCTTGGAGCTTGGAGACGATGGACCCCATCGAAGGCCAGCCGCCGGGAGGTTGGCGTTTGGCGCTTCGGCCAGTCAGGCATTGAAAGGCATCATGACCGCTGTCGCAATCCGCCAAGGAGCGGATGAGGGTACACTTGTCCATCATTTTGGCCAGGCGGGGCAAGTGCTCGCAGATCTGGATGCCGGCGACATTGGTCGGGATCGGCTTGAACTCACCGCGGATCTCACTGGGCGCATCCGGCTTCATATCAAACATGTCTTGATGAGAAGGGCCGCCTGGCAGGAAGACCATGATCACTGCTTTGTGCGATTTGCCCGATTTCTGGGCGGCTTCTGCGCGCAACACATCATTCAGTGAAATGCCACCCATGGCGAGTCCACCGACCTTGAGAAAGTTGCGACGTGAAACACCATCACAAAAGCCACCGCTGGATTTGGAATAAATGGAGAGCATGGAAAGAGTGTGTTGAAAAGTCGATGGGTTCAAAACGATGGCCTGCGCGCCTCTAGGTCAGCCCACCGATGGGTGATCCCATGTAAAGGGTGTGCGGACGCCCCGTGAAGTCTTTCCAGATCGTCTCCCTCGGCAGACCGAGGGCTTCGTAAATGGTGGCGGCAAAGTTTTCCGGTGTTTGCGCATCGCTGATGGGGTAACCGCCCATTTTGTCGGTCGCACCGATGACGCGGCCGCCTTGAATACCGCCTCCAGCCAGCAGAATGCTCTGCGCATGACCCCAGTGATCACGGCCAGGCAAAGCGGTGGCGGTGATGCTTTTGATTTTCGGTGTGCGGCCAAACTCACCTCCCATCACGATCAGGGTTTCATCGAGCTGGCCACTGGCATCAAGATCCTCGATCAGAGCACTGACGGCCTGATCCATAGGCGGCAGCAAGAAGTTCTTCAGATTGGGCCAGGCGGCCTGATGCGTGTCCCAGGTTTCGTTGTTACCGAGGTTCACCTGCACCAGCCGGACCCCACTCTGCACAAGATTTTTTGCCATGAGCAGCGACCAGCCGAAGCTGTGGCGACCGTAGCGATCGAGGAGCTTGGGATCGACCTTCTCCAGGCTAAAGGCATCATGCACCTTGCGATTGCTCAGCAGGCCAATGGCCGCCTGGCGTGTGCTATCGAAAGCTTCATCACCCGCGAGCTTGGTGAGATCTTCGTTTTGCTTTTCGATGGCATCTCGAAGCGAGACCCGATCCAGCACACGGTCTAGCGACAAGCCCTGAGGCAGCGAGAGATGCGGGGCCTGAAAGCGGAGTGTGTCTTCCTTTTCAAAGCCGCGCTCATGATGAAACAGGTAGCCCGGATAAGCGCCGTAATGCTTGGGATGATACGGAGACATCTCCAGGAACCAGGGGTCATGCTGAGCTCCAAGGGTGCCCGCAAACTGACCTGCAAGCGTGCGCCCTTCCCGATGGACCAGCTTGTCCGGCATCACAATGGCCGGAGGGAGATTATCTTTCCGCTTTGGCAGCAAAGCCGTGGCCAAGGCTGCGATGCTGGGGTGATCCGACTTCTGAGGCTTTGAAGGACTGAATCCAAGCGGTGTCTCACTGCTGCCAGTGAGCATGATGTGATGTCCCAGCGAGTGATCACTGCTGCCGTGAGTGAGTGAACGCACGAGGGACCACTTGTTTGAAATCCGTGCCAGGTTTGGCAAATGCTCGCAGATGTGCAAACCGGGAGTGCGCGTGCGGATGGGTTTAAAATCACCCCGATATTCCATCGGCGCATCCGGCTTCATGTCGAAGCTCTCCTGCTGCGCCAATCCGCCACTGAGGAAGATGTAAATCACCGATTTCGCCCGTGCGGGCTGCGTCGCCGCAGTCATGGCTTGAAGAGCGCTGAGATGATTCATGCCCAGTCCGAGCAGCCCTACGGCACCGGCCTGGATCACGTCACGACGGGAAACGGGGTGCTGTAGATTCCGATTCGTGAGCTTCATGAGTTTTGGGCGTTGGGTCAGATCAACTCAGGCATCGGCTGCCAGCCATCGACAACATACTGGGGGCGTCCCGTGAGGTCATTGAGCGTGGTTTTTACGGTATCGATTCCCATGTGGCGATACAACGTGGCAAAGACTTCCCCAAAATGCACAGGTCGATCCGTCGGCTCGCCCCCCAGCTTATCTGTAGCTCCGATGACTTGTCCCGTCTTCAGACCGCCACCTGCCAGCAGAGCACCACCGACCCTTGGCCAGTGATCGCGGCCACCGTCTTTGTTCACGATCGGTGTGCGGCCAAACTCACCCCAAGCCACAACGGCGACATCTTTATCCAGTCCACGCTCATGAAGATCTTCCACAAGCGCGCTCATGCCCTGATCAAAGAGCGGCAGATGACGCAGGAGCTGCGGGTAATTATTGTCATGGAAATCCCAGCGCCCGAAGTTCAGCGTGACGACGCGGGCACCCGCCTCGACAAGTCGGCGGGCCAGGAGAAAGTGCTCTAAGTTCAGTGGCGCACCATCACCGTAATTCTTGGGATCGCCTTTGCCGTAACGTTCACGGGTTTTGACACTTTCTTGGCTCAGATCTAAGGCCGCCAGCAGCTTGTTCGATGTCAGCACATTGAGCGCCTGTTGATTAAAAGCATCCATGCTGCTCACCAGCCCGCTGGCGTCGATTTCACGGCGGAAGTGATCAAAGCCATCCAGCAGCGAGCGACGATCCTCCAGCCGATCCAGCGTGATGCCATTGAGCTTGAGATCTTCGATCCCCGCACCATTCGGGCGGAAAGCGGAATGCGTGTTCCCCGTGTAACCAGGGTGTCCGGGTGAGCCATAAGGCGGGTGCCCAGCTTTCGGTGTCAGGCCAACAAAGGCTGGCACAGCCGGATCAGCTTGGCCCTGAAGCTTGGAGATCACCGAACCAAAAGAAGGTGGGACGACCCGTATAACAGATGAAGCTATCATGGGCTCCATTCGGACTGCCATACATGCTGCGGATCGGCACCAGCTTGTCCATGATCTTGGCCAAACGCGGCGCGTGTTCAGAGATGTGAATGCCTGGAACCGCCGTTCTGATGGGCTTGTAGGGACCACGAATCTCCAACGGCGCATCCATCTTCAAATCATACATGTCCTGATGGGGCGGCGCTCCACACATATAGATCATGATCACCGACTTAAAACTGCGGCCCGCTTTGGCCTCCGCCTCGGCTTTCAGCAACTCCGGCAAGGACAACCCACCCATCGCCAGCCCACCGATGCGCAGAAAGTCACGACGCGAAATGCCGTCGCACATTTTGCCATGAGTTTTGCCGGAGAGAGTAAGCATAAGCCAAATTTACGCCCCCTGTAGCCGTAACCTTTCAGTGTGAATGAAATGCCGTGTCTGCGGCGGTCGTGGGGCGGGTAGCGTGCGCTGATTTCAGGCGGGCTTTTGTCAGCCTGTTGCTGTCTGAGCTCAGTCTTGGGGGTGTTAGTCTCGATGCGAAAGTGGCGCACTCATCCAAAAAAGCAGCCGTTCGGGTCTTTGTGGATGATGGCTAGCACAGCAGGCAGTGACACAACTTCCGAGTCGAGCGGGTAGCGGTGCCATTTGCCATCTGCTCGTTTCCAAAAGAGGTGCCAGACATTCTTGGTCCGCACATACGTTACTTTGGCGATTTCTGTCTCGGTTTGCTCACCAGGCCGCTCAAACGCAGGCCTCACAAAGAATAGCTCGATGGACTGATCGTTGAACCTCTGGCCCTCGCGAATTCGATCCCGCAGATGCAGCGGCGGACGGCGGTGTGCCCAGAAGTATTCCTCCAGAATGAGCGTGTGATCGGCGATTTCGGCGTCGGTGAAGGCCATGATGTGAAAGGCAATGGTTCAGGCTGTGGCGAGTTCGCTGGCCGGTGCTTCGCCCCAGATGCGGGCGAGGGTGGCTTGGATCTTTTGCTCGAAGCGGGTGATGAGTTCGCGGTTGGCGGCCACCAGGGCTTGCTCGGCTTCGATCTCGGCCACGATGGCTTGTTGGGTGGCGAGGGGTGGGAGGGGGATTTCGACGGTCTTTAGAATCTCAATGTTGATGTTCTTCTGGGCCGCTTGCGGGGCAACGTCGTTGAGGTGTTGCTTCTTGGTCCGCATGACGACTTCCAAGTAACGGGCGTCAGTCTCCGATTTCGGAATCAAGGCAACCACGCTGTCGGGAAAGCAGGATGGGAAATCAAGAACGGCGGTGTCTCCAATGTTCGCGGCAATCGTGATGACAACCACAGGCGGCTGGAAGAGTTTACTCACCGAAAGCCCTTCTTCGTTCAAGGTCTGGGTGAATGTGATTTTGCCACCATTCGCGGCGCGAACTATATCGCCCGTCTGGATGAACGGATACTCGCCACCGTAGAAGCGAGGCTCGTTTCTTGGCCGGTGAGAGAACTTGCCGCGTTGGATGTCGCAGGCTTCCTCAAGCCGCACCATCGGCCAGTCGGGGTGGATGGGGATGTGGGGGCGATAGTGGTCGAGGACGGCGCGGGCGCCGTTGATGACTTTCTGGTAGCCCTCGATCTCCGCCACGATCTCCTTCTGCACCTCCAGCGGCGGCAGGGGGATTTTCACCTCGACGAGAGCGTTGCCATTGAACTGTGGCTGTCCGCCACCTGTCGCGAGATTTCGGGCCTGCTCCCAATACTTTTCGGACTGAGCGAACGACCAATAAAACTCCGGCAGAAGTCTATCCTTCGGGAATCTCAGGCGAATCAGATAGGACGCAAAGACTGCTGGATACTCTTCGTCGAACAGCATCGTCTTCCCAAAAGTCGCACCAGTTCGAGCGACGAGTAGGTCGCCCTTTTTCAACAGATACGGCTCAGATTCGGGTGTGAGCGTGATGAACTTGGGTTCATCTTTACGGATCCGCCCATCTTGAGCGATGTCAGTAATCCGGACGAAACGCGCATTGCCTTTATCCTCGGCGCTGGCCGTGAATCCGTATTCGGGTTTGCAGATGGTGCCGAGTTCCACCTGTGGAAACTCGTGATTGCTTTCAGCCCCCTCGCGATAGCGCTCGCCGCTGAGGTTGTAGTCGCCGTTGGCGGCGAGCTTGGCTTTGGGGACGATCTGGGCGGTGCTCAGGGGATTGAAGAGATCTGTCTGATCTTTTCTGAGATCTGTCTGATCTGACAGATTGGCCGGATCAGTCTGATCTTTTCGGGGATCTGACTGATCAGTCGGATCTTTTCGGGGATCACGGGAACCGCTGCGCAGGGCCTGCAAATAGGCGGCTAGCTCCGCCTGCACCTGCGGGAGGTCGTTTTTCTCAATGGCGCGGCGCTGGGCTCCGAGGCCGAAGCCGTCGTTTTCGACTTTAAAAAAGGCAATGGTGTCGGCAGTCTTGGCGAGGGATTTGTCGAGGATGAGGATGCTGGTCTTCACCCCGGAGTAGGGATTGAAACAGCCCGCCGGGAGGGAGATGACGGCGACGAGGGAGTTCTCCACGAGCATCTTCCGCAGGTCTTTGTAGGCGGTCTGGCTCTGGAAGATGATGCCCTCCGGCACGATGATGGCGGCGCGGCCCTTGGGCGTGAGGTGCTCGGCCATGTAGTCCACGAAGAGGACTTCGCTGCGCTTGGCCTGGATGGAGAAGCGCTTGTGGGGCTTGATGCCGCCTTTCGGGGACATGAAGGGCGGGTTTGCGAGGATGACATCGGCGAATTCGTTCCAGCGCTCTTCGGAGGTGAGACTGTCGTATTCGTAAATGTGGGGATCGGTGAAGCCGTGGAGGTAAAGGTTCACCAGAGAGAGGCGCACCATGTCGGGCGAGATGTCGTAGCCCTTGAAGTTCTTGGCGAGGCGGCCGCGTTCGTCGGGGGTGAGGGGCTTGACGGGGCGTTTGGCGGGATCTGACGGACCTGGTTGATTGGACGGATGGGACGGATCGTTGGAGCGGAGGATGTGTTTATAAGCGGAGATCAGGAATCCGGCGGTGCCGCAGGCGGGGTCGAGGATGGTCTCGTGCTTCTGCGGGGCCATGACCTCGACCATGAAATCAATGATGTGGCGCGGCGTGCGGAACTGCCCGGCATCGCCCTGGCTGCCGAGGACGCTGAGGAGATACTCGAAGGCATCACCAAGGCGCTCGCTGTGGTCATAACTGAACTCGTCGATGATCTTGAGGAAGGCGTTCAGCGTCTCGGGGTCGCGGTAAGGGAGGTAGGCATTCTTGAAGATGCTGCGGAACAGCTCTGGCAAGGCTATGTTCTCCGTCATCTTGGTGATGCCTTCGGAGTAGCAGAGCAGCTTGTCATTCCCCGCTTTCTTCATGAGCTGCGCCCAGCCATAAGAGGCAAAGTCGCCAGTGAAGAACTTCCGCTTCCCGCCCAGTTCCGCCGCCTCGGCGTCCATGTCGTCCATGAACTTGTAGATCAGGGCGATGGTGATCTGCTCCACCTGGGACTTGGGATCGGGCACTTTCCCCACGAGGATGTCACGGGCGGTGTCGATGCGGCGTTTGGTGTCGGTGTCTAGCATGAGGGGTTGGGGAATGGGACGGATCGGGCGGATCTGACGTATGGTTCAGACGGGCTGGGTGCCTTTGCAATCGGGGTATTGGGTGCAGCCCCAGAAGGGCTGCCCAGCGTTTTTGCCGGTCTTGGCGGTGCGCAGGGCCATGAGTGCGCCGCATTGCGGGCACTTGGGAATTTTCGAGAGATCAGACTGATTGGCCGGATCTGGCGGATCAGACTGATCTTTTTTTCTCCGGTGGGCGAGCCGGGCGGTGGCTAGCTGCTCGCTGTAGCCGCCCTCTTCCACGAAGGCCTGTTCCAGAGCGGCGATCTGCCGGTCGAGCAGGAAGTTGGCCTGGTGGATGAGGCAGATGAGGGCGTTCGCCCGAATGGCGGGGTCCGCGTGGTCTAACCACTGGGCATAGAGCGCGGCGCGCTGATGATCAGAGAGATCGGTCAGATTGAGCGGATCAGGCTGATCTGACTGATCATTCCTGAAGCGGGTGGGCACACTGCGCACCGCGCTAGCTTCTGGGCTGTCGGGTGCCCACTGGGGCAACCGGCGATGGCGAAGGAAGTCCTCGTAGTCGAGCAGCAGCTCTTCGAGGCTTGCGCGGGCGACGTTGACGAGGCGCAGTTCGGTCTGTGAGGAGGTGGCGGAAGCGCGACTCCCCTCGGCAATATTCTGGCGACCTGAGCGGGCGGCCTGCACCATCTGGTCCACCGTGCGCGAACGAGAGTCGATGAATTTCTCACAGAACCAGACGGTGGCATCATAAATGATCGTGGTTGTCTGGAAGCTGGCGGTGTCACGATAGCCACCACTGGGTCTAAGTTTACTCATGCGACGAACTGGTTCAGACTCACATAATCCTGAACATACTCAGGAATCAACTGCCGGAACTTGGGCGGCACGGCCTTGAAGTCAGCGATGCTGAAAACGGGATGGGTATTCAATTCGGTGAACTCCTTCTTCTCGATGATGCGGCGTACGGACTCGCTGCTGACGTAGGCCTTGAAGTAGGTCTTGAGCGCGGGGATGGACGCGGCGTCCTCCGGCTTGGCATCGGCGAGGAACTTGGCAAACTCCTCTTCCAGTAGATCGTCCTTCGATTTGAAACCGGGGATGAGGCCGAAGATCTTCTCCAAGATTTCGCGCAGGGACAGGCGGCGATCCACCCCAGCGGCTTTGCGCAACTTGTCCAGCGTGAAGTGCTCCATGGGCTTGTCGAGCAGGTGCTTCTGCACGTAGTCGGTGACGATGTCCCAATGACCCGCCTCGACGCCTGCGGCGATGTCCGGCATGTCCTTCACGCGGTCCTCAAAGCTCTGGAAGAACATGCGGTCCACCTTCATCCCCTGATGCCCGATGGTTTCCTCTTTGAGCGATGACACGAGGTCCACACCGAGATGCTCGTGGCCTGCGCCACTGGTGGTGCCACCGCCAGTGTCCCCACCTTCGTCACCGCCGCCGGGCGGACGCGGCGGCTTGATGACCTGATCGTAGTCGTACTTCTCCTCGAAGTATTCGCAGTTGGCGAAGAAGTCGAAGAGCTTGAAGGAGGCTTTCAGCGGCTCCTTGACGTTCTCCTTCATCTCCTCATCGAGCAACTGCTCGCGGAAGTCATGCTTGCGCGTGCCGCGGCCTTTGATCTGGATGAAATCCGTGGGCGAGAAGATGGGGCGGAACAGTCCGAGGTTCAGGAGGTCCGGGCAGTCGTAGCCGGTGGTCATCATGCCCACGGTGACGCAGATGCGCGCCTTGCTGGTGCGATACTCCGGCAGGAAGTTCGCACTGCCCATGAGGTTGTTGTTCGTGAAATTGATCGTGAACTGCTGCGCGTCTGTGATGTGGGAGGTCACCTGCACAGCAAAGTCGGACTGGTATTTCCCCGGCCAGACGACATCGGCCATCTCGTTGAAGATCTGTGCCAGCTTGGCCGCATGGTGCTGGCTGACGGCGAAGACGATGGACTTGCCCATCTCTCCGCTGATGGGATCACGCAGGGAGTTTTCGAGGAAGGTCTTGCAGAAGACTTGGTTCGTGGCGGGAGAGAAGAACTGCTTCTCAAACTGGCGGATGCGATAGACCTCCTTGTCGTCGCCCTCCGCCTCCGCGCTTTCCTCTTCCGAGGCACTGACGACGTATCCCGAATCAGACAGCAGCTGAGTGGTGACTTCCGTGCGGCAATCAACGACAGTGGGATTGATGAGGAAGCCCTCCTTCACGCCATCGAGCAGAGAATAGCGGAACGTGGGATTGCCGTCCTCGCAGCCGAAGGTGCGGTAGGTGTCCAGCATGAGACGGCGCTCATACTCACGCGGGTCTTTGCGGTGGGACTCTTCCTTGTCGAGATTCTTGAGGTAATCACGCGGTGTGGCGGTAAGGCCGAGCTTGTAACCGATGAAGTAATCAAACACGGCACGTGCATTGCCACCGATGCTGCGGTGGGCTTCGTCTGAGATAACGAGATCAAAGTCCGTGGGCGAAAAGAGGCGCTGGAACTTGTTGTCGAATAGAAGGGACTGGACCGTGGTAACGACAATCTCCGCATGCCGCCAGTCGTCGCGGTTCTCCTTGTAGATCACGGCCTTGTAATCGTTCGCGAGCACCTTGCGGAAAGCTTTGACTGCTTGGTCCTCCAGTTCCAGTCGGTCCACGAGGAAGAGCACGCGCTGGACGTTGCCGGTGCTGAGGAACAGCTTGATGATGGCAGCAGAGGTGAGAGTCTTACCGGTGCCAGTGGCCATCTCCAGCAGGAAGCGGGTCTTGCCTGCATCCACCGCTTGCTGGATAGAGTGAATGGCCTTCTTTTGATAAGGTCGGAGGAAGCGCAGGCCGTGAATCTCTACGTAGCGACCCCGCTCGTCCTCGTTCTTCCAACCTGCCTCGCTCAGGTAATTCGGGCGCTGAGTGCGCACCACGTAGTCGTCATCTACCACCTCGGTGCTGAGGCGCTTTGGCATCGGGATGATCTTTTGATACCCCATGACCGACGCAGGCGACGGGAAGGTCGTGATCACCTCGGGATTGCCCCTCTGTAGGTCCCAGAAGTAATGCAGGTTTCCGTTGGAGAGGATGACGAAGCGGCAGTTCTGAGACTTGGCGTATTTGCGCGCCTGCTCCTTGCCGACGAGCGGGTGTTTGTCCTCGGCTTTGGCTTCGAGGACGATGAACGGGAATCCTTTTTCGTTGAGGAGCAGGAAGTCAATGAAGCCCTTGCTGGATTTCTCGAAGTTCGCCCCGAGCGCGTCGAGGTCCTGAGTCTTCAGCGTGACCTTGGGCTCAAGCTGGATGTTTGCCGGGCCTTTCGCATCGGCAAAGAAGCGCCAACCTGCCACGTCGAGCAGCTTGTTGATCTTGATGCGCGCGGTGGCTTCTTTCATGCGGCTGAGGCAAGTTCTGAGATTGCAGCGGAGCTGCTTTCGATGGATAAAGTGCTGGCCATGCGGTATTTTCCCTATCTAAGCGGTGAGCGCTATGGATGGCAAGGGAAGAGGGTAAGAAAAGGATGAATGCTGAAGGATGATGGATGAAGCATTCGAAGTTCCTCGTTCTTGGTTCTTTGTTTTTCTCAATAAGTGGTGATCCAGTCTCAAGAAAGGCCCAAAACCTGCCTGCATTCTCAAATCCGAGATGGGAGTGCCCAAATCCGAGCTCGGATTTGGACGTACCAAGATAGGTGTGCCCATATTCCCTGCGGGTTTGTGGACGTACCAAGATAGGTTTGCCCACATTCCCTGCGGGTTCGTGGACGTGCCAAGATGGGTGTGCCCACATTCCCTGCGGTTTTGTGGACGTACCAAGATAGGTTTGCCCACATTCCCTGAGGGTTCGTGGACGTACCAAGATGGGTGTGCCCACATTCCCTGCTGTTTTGTGGATGTACCGTGATGGGTGTGCCCACATTCCCTGCGGGTTCGTGGATGTACCAAGATAGGTGTGCCCATATTCCCTGCGGTTTTGTGGATGCACCGTGATGGGTGTGACCATATTCCCTGCGTGTTCGTGGATGTACCGTGGTGGCTACTATAGTGCACGGGATCGCTATTAGGCTGCGCAAGAAGATAACTTTGCTTTGCCTGTTGGTGGCTGTCGGTTAATCAGAGTGGATCCAGCCTGAATGATCCCCTCCCGACTCCAATTCCAACTCGAAGCGCAAGCGACGGGCTCACGTGCCCGGGCGGCGACGTTTCAGACGCTGCATGGGGTGATCAAGTCGCCGCTGTTCATGCCGGTGGGGACGCAGGCGACGGTGAAGGCGCAGCTGCCTGAGGCGCTGGAGGCGGCGGGCTCGCAGATCCTGCTGGCCAATACGTATCACTTACTGCTGCGGCCAGGGCCGGAGGTATTTCGGAAGATGGGCGGGATACATCGGTTCATGAAGTGGCCGGGATCGGTGCTGACGGACTCGGGCGGGTATCAGATCTTTTCGCTACCGCACTCGCGGTCGATGACGGAGGCGGGAGCGGTTTTCCAAAGTTATGTGGATGGGCAGCGCATTCTGCTGAGCCCGGAGCTGAGCATTCAGACTCAAATGGCGATCGGCAGTGACATCATGATGGTGCTGGATCAGTGCATCCCGAGCACGGCGGATGAAAAGGCGGCGCGTGCGGCGCTCCAGGTGACGCAGCGCTGGGCGGTGCGCAGTCTGGCTGCGCGGGAGGAGTCGCCCCAGTCGATGTTTGCCATCGTTCAAGGGGCGCTTTATCCGCAACTGCGGCGGGAGAGTGCGGAGGGGCTGATGCAGATGCCGTTTGATGGCTACGCCATCGGTGGTCTGGCGGTGGGGGAGGCAAAGCAGGAGCGGGAAGATGTGTGCGAACTGACGGCGGCCCTGCTGCCGGCAGATCGCCCGCGTTACCTGATGGGCGTGGGCACGCCGCTGGATGTGCTGGAGGCGGTGCATCGTGGAGTGGACATGTTTGACTGCATCATCCCGACGCAGGTGGCAAAGCGTGGGTCCTGCTTCACGTCGCGGGGGATCGTGGAACTGCGCCGGTCGGTCTATAAGTTTGCCGATGAGCCGCTAGATCCGGTGTGTGCTTGCCCGGTGTGTGCGAAGTATTCCCGGGCTTATCTGCATCATCTGACCAAGACGCAGGAGCCGCTGGGTTGGCAGCTGATGGGTCAGCATAACATTCACTTTTCTCATGATCTGATGCGTGAGATCCGCCAGAGCATTTTGGAGGATCGTTTTTTGTCGTTGTATCAGGAAAAACGGCAGATCCTGCAGGTGGATGATGTGGATCATCCGATCACGGGCACGAGGCCGATCCCGAATAGCCGGACGCCGACTCAGGTGGTGGGGGACTATGAGGTGATTTTGCCGGAAGGAGAGGCAGCCACGATGCGGAATCAGGTCACGGGTAAGGCTGTGCCGACGAGCGTGACGGGTCTGCGCTGGCTGGAGGAGCTACAGCTGACTCGGAAGCTGCTGATTCCCGCAGGAGACGGGCCAGAGGCACCGTGTCCGCTGATCGTCTGGGATCTGGGGCTGGGGGCGGCCGCTGCGGCGCTGGCGCTGATCTTGGCCTATGAAAAGATTGCGGAAGAGGGGCCAGTGCGGCCGATGCAGATCGTGAGTTTTTGTACGGATGTGTCGTCTCTGCGTTTGGCTTTGAGTCATAAGAAGCGCTTCCCGTATCTCCGCCATGGGGCGGCTGATACGCTGCTGCACCGTGGGGTGTGGGAGTCACGGTTCCGGCAGGGTTTGAGCTGGACTCTAATACAGGTAGAGCTGGGTGCGGCGGACTTCGGTGGACTGAGCAGGCCTGATGTGATTCTGAATCAAGGGACGCTGAGTGACCAGGTAATGGCGGAGGTGATGACTTTTATCAAAGCCATGCAGCCAGGTCAGATGGAGCTCATCCAATGTGAGATGGAGCCATGATTTGAAATAGGCATTGTTCAGATTGATTTCAGATTTTCTTCAGCGAAATGGAAGCTCCACTCATGGATTACACCTCACCCCAGTTTCCGGTTACGCGTTGGACTCTGCTACATTCCTTGCGTGAAGGTTCTGCTGAAGAATCCAAGCATGCACTGGAGATTCTGAGCCGTGCTTATTGGTTCCCGCTCTACGTGGTGGCTAGAAAGCGTTTTTCCGAGATTGATGCGGAGGATGCTGTTCAGGGCTTTTTCCTGAATCTTTTGAAGCGGGACTTGTTTCAGCAAGCGGACGCGAGTCGTGGGCGGTTGCGCACTTTTTTGTTGGTAGCCTTTGAGAGTTACTGCAATCACCTTTTAAAACGCGAGAACACGCAGAGACGTGGAGGTGAGGCGGAGCACATTTCGCTGATTACTGTGCATGGGGCTGAGTCCCGATATATCAAGCATGCTGAGGCCAGCACTGAAGATACGGAGACCCTGTACAATCGGATCTGGGCGCGGACGGTTCTGGAAACCAGCCTGCAGTTGCTGAGCCAAGAATATGCCAGGCGTGGACAGTCGCCACGCTTCCAGCTTCTGGTAGTGCATCTGACCCAGGCTGATCCTGAGGAGGAGCTTCAGGCGTCTGCAAGTGCTGCGGGAATGACTGCTGAGGCCTACCGGGTGGCTCTGCACCGCCTGAGAAAAGAATACCGGAAGAAGATCGAGCTCGAGCTGGCAAAAACCCTGGATACCGCTGAGCCAAGTCTGATCCGTGAAGAATTGAATGAACTTTTCCGCGCTTTTAGCTAACTCAGATCATGCCTGATGACTTCACAGACCTAGTCAAGAGTGTGATTTTCGGCAACGAAAGCCGACTGATCTCGCAGATCCTGATGGATGATGATTCCACGCCTGAGGACGATTTGGAGTGGATTGGCCCGTATCGCCTGATTCGGCTTTTAGGTGAGGGCGGATTTGGAGAGGTGTGGTTAGCTGAGCAAAATGATACTGTGCGGCGTGAAGTGGCTCTGAAGCTGCTGAAGCGTGGTATGGATAGTAAGCAGGTGCTGGGTCGGTTCAGTCTGGAGCGGCAGGCGCTGGCTAGCATGGCGCACCCTAACATTGCAGCCCTTCTGGATGCCGGGAGGACCGCGGATGGCAGACCTTATTTTGTGATGGATTATGTGCAGGGCACTTCCATCACGCAGTGGTGCCAAGAGAAGAGACTCGGGGTCAATGAGATCGTCGGTCTGTTTCAGCAGATCTGTGCAGGCCTGCAGCATGCGCATCAAAAGGGTATCATTCACCGAGACTTAAAACCTTCCAATGTCCTGGTGGCGGAGATTGATGGTGTGGTGACGCCTAAAATCATCGACTTTGGGATTGCCAAAGCCACCAGTGAGCAGCCTCTGGATCAGCCCTACGTGACGAGAGTGGGCCATGTGATGGGCACACCGCTTTACATGTCCCCTGAGCAGCTGGCTGGCGGCATGGACGTGGATACGCGCAGTGATATTTATTCTCTGGGGGTGCTGTTTTATGAGATGCTGACGGGCTCGGCACCGCATGAAGGCAAGACGCAGCCTGGCATGAGTGCGGAGGAGTTTCGCCGGATCGTGGATGCCAAGCCGCCTGCGCGGCCCTCCCACCGATTGACGGAGATCAAGCGCCAGCGGGGCATCGCACCCAAGGTTGGCGAACTGAAGTCTGAATCGGAGCTGGTGATTCCAGCTGACTTGGATTGGATCATCTTGAAGGCTCTGGAGCGTGAGCGTGAGCGCCGCTATGCCAGTGCGGCGTTATTGGCGGCTGACTTGCAGTCGTTTTTGAGGGATGAGCCAGTTTTGGCGCGTCCGCCTAGTCTGCGATACAATGCGGGTCTATGGGTGCGCAGAAATCGAGTGGTCTTTGCGGCGGCCTGCCTCTGTGTCATGGCGCTTTTGACCGGGACCGGTGTGGCTCTTTGGCAGGCGCAGGCAGCACGGGAAGCCCAGGCTAGGGCAGAGGCGGAAGCTCAGCGCACCCAGCAAGCGGTGAGTTTTTTAACCACGCTGCTGGATCGAGTGGCTACCGAGGTGGCCAAGGGGCGGAATCCTGAAGCGCTCAAGCTGGCCCTGGACGGCAGTGAGGGAAAAATCCGCGAACTCAAAGGTGATCCGCTGCTGCAAAGTGATCTCTTCAACCGAGTCGGCTGGCTCTATCAAACCATGGGTGAACGCGGACTGGCAATGCCTCTGCTCAAAGCTCATGCGGAAGCCAATACGGCCATTTATGGCGCAGACAGTGCAGAGGCTTGGACGACAGAACTCAACTATCTGAGCCAGATGATGCAGCACGGTGCACGCATCCGAGTGCCTGATATGTTAACGAATCTTCTGGTGAGGATCGAAGCCTCTGGGAAAGCTGGAGGCACGCAGTGGTTTTCTGCGCAGCGACTGATGATGCAGATCTGGGATAAGCTGCGTCAGCCAGCCAAGGCTCAAGTCGTAGCCCACCAAGTGATGGAAGATCCACGCCTGGAAAGCCTCAGCCCTGTTGTGATGCTGCTGGTCAAGTTGGCTTGTGTTAAGGCCTTTGAAGCGGCTCAGGAGTATGAGCTTGCGGATAAAATCCTGGTTGATTCCATACAACTCTGTTTGAGTGATCCTACATTGACAGACAGGCTGAATACAGTTCATGAAAAGCGGCTGGATGTCCAAAGGAGCCAAGGGAATTTCCGACGCGGTGCGGAGCTTGCCAGGGAGGAGATCAATCGGCGGAAGCTGCAATCCAAGGGACGAGACCCCTTTCTCATTCAGTTGCTGCTCAGGTTAGCTGAGTTCGAAAGCTTTTTAAAGCACTCGGAGCAAGCGATTGCTGTTTCACGAGAGGCTTTACAATTGGCCCTAGCATTAGCGCCCACTCCAGAGGCGCTGAAACTGAATCCCGATCTAGACACTCTACGCTCTGAGCAAATGTTTGCTCGGTTCAGTGTGGCCAATTACGAATACAAAGCAGGGCACCACGAAGAGGCTGTGAAGATGTCACGTGAGGCTTATCAGGTCGCAGATGAAGAAGGCAATAAATCGAATTTGGCTGAGGCGATGCTGCAGTTAGCTGAGATGCAGGAAAAAACGGGGGATCTCGAAGGTGCCTACAGCACTTATGAGCTCAGAGAGCAGCGCTCGGCGACTGGGGGTGCCAACTACCAGCGCTGGCATGAGGATCTCAAGGCAAGGTGCTCCATTCGCCTGAGGCAGGGACGTGCCAAAGAGGCCATGCTGCTGGCCCAAGAGCTGTGGGTGAAGGAAATCAAGAGTCCAGATGCGGTGAAGGATACCGGTCATCTGGTGGACGTGGCTGAGCTGGCCATTCTCTGCCATGAAGCTCTGTTTCAAAAGGATCCGCAAACGCCAATCCCAGCGGAGTTTGCGCAATGGAAGAAGTTGATGGCAGATGAAGGTAAACTCCCGACCAAGTGATTCAGTCATTCATCCCTGGTGATGCGTATATGTTTCTTCTCCTGTGATTTTATTCTCCCGACTCATTCTCCGACCCATGCGTGCCAATCGACTACGCACGGTCTTGACGGCGCTGGGGGTGACTCTGGGGGTGGCGGTGATGCTGGCGATCCAACTGGCCAATCAGGGGTCGCTACGGGGCTTTAGCGCAGCGCTGGATGCGGTCTCGGGCAAAGCGGCACTGGAGATTACCTGTCCGCCTGTGGGGATCGATGAGTCGCTGATCGCTGATTTGGCCTGGCTTCGGGAGATCGGGATCTCGACACCGGTGATCGAGGCGGATGTGACGGCGGAGGCACCAGGGCAGGGAAGTGAGACGCTGCGGGTGATCGGGATCGATGCCCTGCGTGATCCTGCTCTGCGTGACTATGCGCTGACTGGCGCGGCGGCCAGTGGCATGGAGCTGATGGCTTTTCTAGCCAAGCCGGACAGTCTGATGGTGACGCATGGCTTTGCCAAAAGGCACGGTGTGGAGGCTGGCGGCAAGCTGAGTCTGCGGATCGGTGATCGGCGCAGTGAGGTGACGGTGGTGGCTGTGATCGGTGATCCAAAGTCGGCCAAATCGGGCATCCAGCAGTCAGCGATGGCTTCCCAATCTCTGGGGGTGATGGACATCGCCAATGCGCAGGTGACGCTGGATCGGATGGGGCGCGTGGATCGCCTAGATCTTCGATTGCATGAAGGCGTCAGTTTAGAGATGGCTGAACAAGTGCTGAAACAGCGTCTGCCGCCTAGCCTGACGGTGCAGCGTCCGCAGCGGCGCAGTGCGGCGGTAGAGAAGATGCTGGCGGCCTTTCACTTCAATCTGACCATGCTCTCGGGTATCGCGCTGGTGGTGGGGTTGTTCCTGATCTACAACACGATCTCGGTCGCGGTGATGTCTCGCCGCCGGGAGATCGGGATGCTGAGGACTCTGGGCGTGGCCAAGGTGCAAGTGCTGGGCTTGTTTTTGGGTGAAGCTTTGTTGCTGGGCCTGGCGGGAGCACTGCTCGGCGTGCCGCTGGCCAAAGTACTGGCTGAAATGGCAATCGTGCTGACTTCGACAACCGTCGATACGCTGTATGTGGCGACTGCGGCAAAGGTGCCTCCTTTGACGCTCTGGCATTGGCTGGCTGGCTTGGGCATTGCGCTGCCTTTGTCCCTAGTGGCTGCGGCGTTGCCTGCCCTGGAGGCTGCTCGGGTCTCTCCCGTGGAGGCGGTGCGCGATGCTGGGCAGAGCGTTGAGCAGGCGCAGACGTCCTCTGGCTGGAGGCTGCTTTTGCCATTGGGCTTTCTCCTTCTCGGTTGGCTAGCGGCCCTTCAAGAGCCGGTGATGGATCTGCCTCTGTGGGGCTATGTGTCGGCCTTTTGCGCAATCCTTGCAGCGACCTTTGCGGTGCCGATGATGCTGCGGTTCCTCGCCAAAGTGATGCGTCCAGTCCTGGCGCGGGGTTTTGGAATTGAGGGGCGGCTGGCGGCGGCTCAGATCCAGGCATCGACACAGCGACTGTCGATCTCGGTCGCTGCTCTGGCTGTGGCGCTGGCGCTGACGGTGGCCATCGCGGTGATGGTCGGCAGCTTCCGGCAGACGGTGCTTTATTGGGTAGATCAGACGATGGGTGCTGACCTGTATGTGCGACCAGGGACTCCTCCGCGCAGTCAGAATCCGCCGACGTTTTCGCCTGCGACTCTTGAGGCACTGCGAGCGCATCCTGCGGTGCTAGCCTTTGATGGGTATCGGTCCATGGATCTGCCGTTTCGGGATCGCGTGGTGAAGCTGGGCACGGGAGATTTTGCCGTGCAGATCGAGCATGGCCGGATCGCTCTGAAAACTGCGGGTAATGCTAAAGCCATGCTCCAAGCAGCCAAAGAACGTGGGGAGATTTTCATCTCGGAGAGTTTCGCTCTCCGCTTCAAGGTGCGTGAAGGGGATGCCGTCACACTCGCGACACCCAAGGGGCCGCATGAGTTCCGCATCGTGGCGCAGTTTTACGATTACTCGAATGATAGCGGCACGATCACCATGGATCAGGGCGAGTTTCAAAAATGGTTCGGTGAGAGCAGGCCCACGCATGTGGCTTTGTTTTTGAAGCCTGGCTTTTCACCAGATGCCGTGCGCGATGAACTGATCCAGCAGCTGGAAGGGAAGGGCTTTGTTGCGATCTTTACCAATGCGGGATTACGGTCAGAAGTGCTGCGTATTTTTGATGCGACTTTTGCCATCACCTGGGCGCTGGAGATCATTGCCGTCCTCGTCGCCATGGCGGGTGTTGCCGCGACGATGTTGACCTTGGTTTTAGAGCGGCGGAACGAGATCCGCTTGTTGCGTATTGCTGGTGCAGATGTGGGTCAGGTGCGGCGCACGATTGTGCTGGAGTCTGGTCTTCTGGGGCTGGTGAGTCAGGTGCTGGGATTGATCGTGGGTATCCTACTTTCACTGGTACTGATTCACGTGATCAATCCGCAAAGCTTTGGCTGGAGCATTCAGTTTCATACGCCTTGGCTATTTTTGGTTGGATCGACGGTGTTAACGGTCGCAGGCACGATGCTGGCTGGCCTTTACCCTGCCTGGCGGGTGACTCGTGGTGCGGGCTTGGCGCTCTTGTTCATCCTTTTCAGCGGTCAGGTGCAGGCTCAGGAATGGAAGCCGGCCTTACCAGGTTACCAGTACGCTTTTCCGCGTGATCATGGTCAGCATCCTGAGCATAAGATCGAGTGGTGGTACTACACAGGTAATCTGGCCACAGCAGAGGGAAGGCGCTTCGGGTATCAACTGACTTTTTTCCGCATCGGGGCCACACCCACGCCAGCCAATGCCTCCCCCTGGGCTCTGCGGGATGTGTGGATGGCGCATTTTGCCGTCAGTGATTTAGAAGCTGATGTCTATCATCACGCGGATCGCCTGAACCGCTCGGGTCCAGGACTGGCCGGAGCCTCCGAACAAAAAGTGTGGAATGAAGACTGGCAGGCTCTGGTATCAGTTGATGGAAGCATGACGTTGAAAGCT
>JAPLUM010000770.1 GCA_026397605.1 Verrucomicrobiota bacterium
GTAGCGGCCATTTTCAACCCCAATGCTGCGCGATCTTCTTCTTCAAGAACTCCACGCTTCTCGCGAGCTGCTCCATGCCATCGACGCCGTCTTCGATGCTGATCCAGCCGTTGAAGCCCTTGCTCTTCAGCTCGGTGAAGATGGCGTCGTAGTCGTTGAGTCCTTTGCCGATCTCGCCGTGGCGGAGGCGTTTGGCGTAGCCTTGGGCACCGCCCTCTTCTTTGCGGAGGTCTTCGATGGTGCCTTCGGCGAGGTAGCGGTCGCTGGCGTGCATGGTGACGACGCGGTGGGAGACACGCTTCAACAGCTCGATGGGATCTTCACCGGCGAGATAGGTGTTCGAGGGGTCGTAGTTCACGCCGAAGTTCGGGTGGTTCACGGCATCCACGAGTTTGCAGAACACATCCATCTTCTGCGCGAATTCAGGATAGTCCCAAAAGTCGTCCTTGTAGTGGTTTTCGATGATCAGCGTGATGCCGCGCTCCTGCGCATACGGCAGGCAGGCGTAGATCGAGTCGGCGGCGAGCTTCACGCCCTCATCCATCGTCAGCTCTGGCCGGCGCTGGCCGCTGAGCACACGGCAGTAGCTGCCGCCGAGCGTGTGCGTCATGTCGATCCAACGTTTTTGCTTGGCGATCTCCTTCTCGCGAAAGGCGGCATCGGGGTGCGTGAAATCGGGCGAGCAGCACATCATCGGGATCACCTTGCCGGTGTCCTCGACTTCCTGGCGGAAGCGCGACCAGTTTTTCTCATCGGCCATTTCGAGGAAGCCTGCGTACCATTCGAGGCCTTGGATGTCGAGATCAGCGGCGAGCTTGATCCATTCGGAGACGGTCATCGTCCCTTCTTTGCAAAGGGCGACCATGAAGGCTTTCGGGAAGGCGGCGAGTTTAGGCATGATGATGAAATGACGAATTCAGAATGAGGAATGACGAATTAAAAGACCACCTGCAATCGCAGAAGCCACGTCAAAGTGTGTGTGATGTGCGACACGAGGCTGGCGGCATGTGTACGCATGATGAAGGCGTCGCCACTCAGCGGCAAAACCTCATTTCACTTTTTGTCCTTCTCTTCGATGAGAGAACCCGTGATGAAGAGCAGCCGCGAAACGCCTTCGGAAGGCTGGGAGCCCAAAACAACGGTCTGACCGTCCGGGATGGTGACGGAGGTGGAAATGCCGCTGGAGGGGTTTTGATCCTGCGAGGGCGTGCGAATGATCAGCTCGATGGTGTTTCCGTCGGGGCTGATCATGGGCTCGACTTTCATCTCCTGACCTCCCATGGCGGCGGGGAGGACATACATTTGTGAATTCGGATTGGGCTTCAGAGATTCCAGCTTGCCATCGGGATCGGCGGCGTAGCGCTTCATTGCCCTTACGAATTGAGGATCAGTGAAGATGCCAGTCACGGTGAACTGCCGCCGCACAGCGAGTGGCGGCGGCTCGCTCGCTGCAGGCGTTTGGATGGCGTCCACCTTTTCGGTCGAAGGTTGCAGCCAGTCACTCATCAGCTTCACAAGGTCGCCTTTCATCTCGACGACTTTCACGCTGAGATGCACGCTCTTTTTGACCTCGCGATAAATCATCGCATCGATCCACGCCTGAATCAGCTCTAGGTTGGCTTTGGTGTTCCGCACGATGAGTTTTCCATCCTTGAGCGACGCGTCCGCGCCTTTTGGGAAGGCGATGCCAGCGGCTTTGAGAAGCTCGATAGGCGTTATGTCCTTCGGAAAGCTTTTGGGAAGCTTGTAAACACGTACAGCCCACTCGCTGGCGGCTTTGTCAGGCACATCGACACCAGTGCTGGAGGGTTGCATGGTGGCGGTGGATTCAAAGCTGATGGCTTTCTGGCCTTGCGGATTCAGCGCCTCGGCGGTGATGAGCACGGTGACGGGTTTTTTGGCACCAGGCAGATGCAGGACGAGCGTTTCGCCACTCGCGAGCACGGCCTTGGAGGAGACGCTGAGGGTTTGCACGCGGGTCCAGTCCGGCTGGGCATCCTTTTTTGGCAGCCACGGACGTTCGGCATCAGGATCGATGCCGAGATCGACTTTGGCCTCGATGCTCGCTTTTCCATCCGCCGCCGGATTGGCAACGAGTTTGATGCTCGGGCCGATGAATTTGGCCTCGATTACGATGCCTTTCGACTCCGGCTTCTCGGGGAGAACCTCGCGCACGACCTCGACGGTGGCTCCTTGGCCCATCTTGGTGGTGACACGCGGAGCGCTCAGCAGATCGACGCCTTTCCTCTGAGAATTCTCCTTCCACAGTTTTTCGGCTTCATCGGATTGTAGAATGCTTTCATGACTGCCGATGTGCTGGTCGGCCTGAATGAGTTTGCACTGAAAATACACCTGCGGGAGACGGTGATGCAGGCGGTCGATGATGGCCTCGATTTGGTCGATAGCGACACGCGTATGGCGCACAATCAATTGCGAGGTGGCGTACTGAAAAAGAGCGCGGGAACCTTCCGGGAAGGTGATGCCGTTCTTTTCCAGAACCTGCTGCGCTGTCATGCTCGCCGGTGGAGGTTCTCCGGCAAATGGGTCTCTCTGTTCTTGGCCGAGGGTCAGGAAACCCGGCTCGACTCGGTAGATCCGCGTGAACATCGTCTTGTCCTTGGGATCTGCTTTTGCTGCCTCCTGCGCAGCCACGGTGGCGATTCCGAAGGAAGCCGCGAAGAAGGGCGCGAGCATGGCGAAGGCCGCGCAGCCGAGCACAAACAACGCGCCGAGCTTCTTCCGCACGCCACGGGCCTCCATCAGTGCCACGAGACGATCCTGGAGCCGACGAGCTGGACGTGAGCGAGCAATCGACATCGCAAAACGCGAGGGCGATGGCTTGGACGCCCAGCTGAGCAGGAAGTCGATGTAGGATGACTGATCCGGCTCTTCTTCGACGGCGGCCGCGTCACAGGCCTCCTCGCGGGCGCGGGAAAATTCCTCGATGAGGGCATAGGCGAAGGGATTCCACCACAGGAAGGCGAGGGCGGTGTTTTGCAGCAGCACCGCCACGGTGTCGTGCATCCGCAGGTGCTCTCTCTCATGCCGGATGAGCCAGCGCCATTGCGGTGGTGTTAGTTCTTGAAATGCGGAGGCAGGCACCGCGATGATGGGAAAGAACCAGCCAGCGACGCAAGGCGTGCAACTGGCGTCAGACACCGAAAGACGTTCAAAAGGCAGATCCCGAGGCAGCGTGTTGATTTCCGCCTGCGTCAGGTCCCGCAGACCCCATGCCCAGCGCTGAAGGCGGACACTTTGAACCAGCAATCGCAGGAGCAAAAGAGCGGTGACGAGCCACGAGAGGCGGTGCAGCCATTTGACGCTGTCGTTCCAATCCCATGGTGAAGCGACCGCTGGAGCCACTGTCGGGGACGCGATGCCTTTTTGCGGCTCCACCTTCACCCGCCAGTCGTGCTCGAACGTCTCGCGAATCGGTGTGAGGACAGGGACGTGCTGCTTCGTCGGAAAAAGATCCCGCATCGAGATGTCGAACGGGCTGTAGAGGCACATCAGCACCGCGAGATTGGCGAGGATGCATCGGCGCAGGGCATCGCGAATGACGAAACGCACCAGCAGCCAGGCGGCCGCGCCGATGACGAGGCTGTGAACCAGGAAATTGATGAAGGTGATGGTTTCCGTGCTCATGACTCGGCTCCTCCTTTCCTGCCTAGGACGAGCTTGCGCAGCTCCGCCAGTTCCTCTTCGGTGATCTCGCCGCTCTCGACAAGGCAGCGCACGAGGGCGAGGCCGCTGCCGCCAAAGAGTCGCTGCTTCAGCTCGGTGAGCACGCTGGTGCGGCCGCGCTGCTCCGGCACGGCGGGCTCGTAGGCATGGCTGCGGCTGGAATCATCGCGCACGATCCAGCCCTTGGTTTCGAGCCGGGTGAGCTGGGTTTGGAGCGTGTTGCGAGTCACCGGCTCGTCACGACCTTGATTGACGGCCTCCAGCAGCTCCAAAACGGACGCGGGATGCTTTTTCCAAAGGATGTCCATGAGTGCCTGCTCGGCGGCGGAGAGAGGTGGGAGAGCTTTTTTCGCCATAATTTGCGAGTTTGCCGACAAGTGTCGGATTTGTCGAGAAAAATGTCCGACAGATGTCGGATAATGCAGCTCGCAGGAAGGCAGCAGACTTTGGGCATGACCCGCTTCAACGGTTCACTCACGTTTCGTCGGAATCGTACTCGCGTCCTTCGGCGGATTGCGGCCGATGAAGGGATACTGCTCCAGATCGAAGACCTGGCCGCTGATGGGCCCGCATTCGTCGGCGAGGAGCCAGGCGGCGCAGGCGGCGATTTCTTCGGGCCAGAGGATGCGGCCGGCGGGGGCATAGACCTTCGGCAAGTCGGCATACCAGTCGTCTTTGAGGCCGTGGGAGCGCTTTCTTTTCGCCTCGTTCTCGGTCAGCACCCATCCGGGGTTGATTTGATTCACACGCACGCCGTCCTCGCGCATGAGCGTGTCGCCCAGATTTCGCGTGAGGGTCATGAGAGCACCCTTAGAGACGCTGTAGGGCATCAAATTCGGCTCGCCGCTGTAGGCATTGACGCTGCCGATGTTGATGATGCTGCCGCGTGTCTCACGGAGATGCGGCAAAGCAGCGCGGATGATCAGGTAGGGCACCACGCAGTTAATATCGAGCATGCGTCGGAACCATTTGGCATCCGTGTCGTGGATGTTGCCGACACCGACCTGCGCGGCGTTGTTCACGACAGCGTCGAGTTTACCAAAGGTCTTGATGGCTGTTTGGACGAGCCGTTGGGGTGCATCCTCTTCGGCGAGATCCTGAATGATCAGGACCGCATTTTCAGTCCCAAGTTCAGCCAAGGTTTGATCACCCAGATCCTGTTCCAAGCCATGAATCACTACCTTGGCACCCTCAGCCACGCATCGCTTGGCGATGGCCTTGCCGATGCCTGTGACGCTGCCGGTGATGAGGATGACTTTATTATCGAGTCGCATGATGGGAGGCGGAATGGGATGAATTTTTCTTTATGGCGGGAAGCGGCACAGGCTCAAGGGAGCATCTGCTGATTCAGCGACTCTTGCCCTTCACTTTCCTCACAAATTCCTCCAGCGCTTGTGTCGTTGCATCACCTTCAGTGCCGATGAGGGCATTGATCTTTGAGTGATTTGTCTCCTTGCCGCCAAATATGGTCACTGGGATCTCTGCTGGTTTCAAAGCTGCCTCGAACCGCTTGGCCTGGATGGAGTTGTCTGGATGATCCGCCACATGGATGATCAAGAATGGCGGGATGTTTTTCCCCTTGGCCACATGTGTCACGGCGGAAAAATCGATGTGTTTCGCTGGGTCGTTACCGAACTTCAGACGATGTCCATATTTAGGCATCGGCATTCCATGCACACGCAGCCGCGTCTCCGCCGTCTCAATGATCGCGGGGATGTCGTAGGTATCGCCATCCACCGGCACACAGCCGATGAGATCTTTAAACGACACGCCTTCCGCCTTTAAATAACGGTCATCGGTGCAGATCAGCGTCGCCAGCTGGGCCCCGGAGGAGTGTCCGCCGACAAGCACACGCTGCGGATCGCCGCCATACTCTGCGATGTGCTTGTGCATCCAGCCAAAGGCCTTCGCCACGTCTCTCACCAGCACGTCCATCTCCACCTCTGGCAGCAAGCGATGATTGATCGATACAAACACAAAACCCTTCTTCGTAAACCACGCAGGTTTCTCCTGCACATTCGCCTTGTCCCCCGATTGCCAGCCGCCGCCGTGAATCCAAAACACCACGGGCAGGTTCTTCGCGTTTGCTGGCGAGTAAACATCCAGTACATGCCGCTCATGACCGTTTTCCACATAGGGGATGCTGCGTTTCATCTCCTGAGCCATGGCAGCCACCATGAGCAGAAGGCTGGTAAAAAGAATGAATTTCATGAGCTGAGCAATACGTAGCAACTTGCGCTTACTTCAGGTATTTTGCCAGATCCCGCATCGAGATCACCGTGCAGCCTTCGTCTTTGAGATGCTGCATGTAGCTCTCAAACTTCGCCGGATCAGTGTTCACCCATGGGTGCTTGATGTCCGGCACGCCGTGAAAGGTCATCACCGCGATCTTCCCATCCTTCGCCTCTGCCACTGCGGCCTTGAACTGCTCCAGCGTGCTCTCCGGCTTGCCATCAAAAGCCTGCGGCATCAGCAAAGGCTCATCACTTGCTGGATCGAAGACCTTCGCACCTCCCGCCCGCGCGAACTGATAACCCCTCTCGCTCAGCAGCTTCACAGCCGCCTCGCTCGTCGCATACCCAGGGTAGCAAAAGCTCACTGGCTTCGTGATACCGTATTTCTCACACTGCTGCTCGATGTGCTCCACATCTGCCGCTAGCTGCTCCAGTTTCTGCTTCGCCACAGCCGCGTGTTTTCGCGTGTGATTGCCAATCTCAAATCCATCTACATGCAGCGCCTGGATCTGCTCCCAGGTCATGTAGTGAGTCTTATCCACGAGGAACTCAAAGCCCTCCGTGATGAAGAACGTGGCTCCAAACCCATGCTTCTTCAGCAGCGGTGCCACATAGTTCGCCTGACTCACCACCGAATCATCAAACGTGAGCACCACCAGCTTATCCGGCACCGGTTCGGCGGCAAACAAACGCCAACAAAGAACCAAGGTAATGCAGGCGAAGGACATAGCGGCAGAAAAGGCTTTCATAGTGAGTGAACGAGCATGTCGATACCATTCGTGCGAACGAATCACTCAGCTTCTTCTTCGTCATCACAAACAAAGACCGTCTTCGCATGTTCCTGACCTACCAGTCGAGTTTCTCCAAAACGCATGGTCAGTGGCCTCACCTTCACCTGGCAACGCTCAGCCACGGCTTCACAAAGCGCCTGCGAGTGGGAGACGATGATGATTTGAGAATGCTCCGATGCCGTGGCGATCAGATCGGCCAAGGCTGGCAACACGGATTCGTTCAGGCTCGTCTCAGGCTCATTGAGAACGAGCAGCGGCGGTGGTCGTGGACTGCACAGCACGGCAGCGAGGCAGATAAATTGCAAAGTGCCGTCGGACAGCTCGTGACCCTGCAAAGGACGCGGCAGCGAGTGCGCATGAAACTCAAGGCTGAACCACTCACCGCACTCGATCCGAAGATGCGCATCAGGAAATGCTTTTTCCAGGGCATCGTGAAAAACCACCTTCAGATCAGACTCGTTGATGGTCTGAATTACCGCAGGCAGATTGGATGCGCGCTCATCCAGCACGGGCGACCAATAACCACGCACGGGTTTCCTTGCAGGTGCGTCTGCGTCGGTGCGCATCGTGTGATAGAAGCGCCAGCGCTCCAGGCTGAGTCGTGCATTGAGAATCTGCGGACAGCTCTGCAAATCCCGCACCAGCGTCAGCATGGACTCAGACGCTCCTGGCGGCTCAGCGATTAGGCGCATGACTCCTTTGGTGTCAGCCACGCGCACTTGGTTTCGAGTACGTTTGGCCAGAAGCCTTCTGCCGTAGCGTAGCTCTTCCGTTTTGATATCGGGGTCGAGCTTGAATGCGGTATCATCGGTGGGCCCGGACGGCATGAGGCCGCATTCAAAGGCATAACCGAAGGCTTCAGACTCAATTTCGGCCGAGAAAGTCGTTAGCCGCACATGCTCATGATTGCCGGTCCAAAGAAGGCTCGTCATTCCGCCTTCGTTGGCCACAGCTTCAGTGAATCCTCCACGCGCCATGGATGAAACCAATCTCAGGGCGCGATAGATGTTGGTCTTGCCCACGCCATTCGCACCATTCAAAAGCGTGACACGACCTAAACGTAAGCGCAGATCGCGCAGCGAACGATAGCCAGATAGACGCAGGGATTGAATCATGCCGTGCATTCAAGCGGATGAGCATGCCGCTGTCCAGCAGTTGCCATTCGCCATGTTCCGAAAACACATTCTTCCAGGGAGCCCTCAGGCTTGACTCCATCAGGAATGGGATCAACTTAGCCAAATGAAGTCCGCGATCCTCGAAGCCATGCTGGATGCTCCTGACCTGCCGGAATTGATCGGCGAGGCCCAACGCGCCTTGAGCCAGGAACAAAAATTGCGTGAGAAGTTTTATGCCGACATCACGCCCGAGCATAAATGGGAGTTCATTCAGGGAGACGTCATCATGCATTCCCCAGCCCTGAATCGCCACCTCATCGCCAGCCAGAGGCTCTACGATTTAGTGAGTGGCTATGTGCGTGTGCGTCGTCTCGGTCAGGTGCGTCATGAAAAAGCTATGACCAGCTTTCCCCGCAATGATTACGAACCTGATGTGATGTTCTTTGGCCCTGCGAAAGCCGCGCTCATTGACCCCGACACGCTAAAGTTTCCCGTGCCGGATTTCATCGCTGAAGTGCTCAGCCCATCAACGGAGAAGCGTGATCGTGGCATCAAATTCCGCGACTACGCGCTGCATGGCGTGGCAGAATACTGGATCATCGACACTGTGGCCGAGACGGTAGAATGCTACCGCCTCGCCGACGGTGATTATCCACCTGTGGAGCCCCAAGCTGACGGCACCATCATCAGCGATGTCGTCCCTGGTTTTGAAATGCCAGTGCGGGCTCTTTTTGATGAAGCCGAAAACATGCGCGTGCTTCGCAGCATCTGGGGCGGGGAGTGAATGGAAGCCGTCGGGTAATCCTTGTCGGGACGTTACTTCTTGGGATTCAACTTGGCTTTCTCCGCAGCGGCTTTGGCGCGGGCTTCTGCCTGCTTCTTCGCCTGCTCCGAAGCGGCGGCTTCAAGCGCGGGCCAGACGGCTTTTGCTTTGTCGAGTTCGGCTTCGCTCAGGCCAAAAGCCTTCAACACGCCGATGGCCATGAGCTTGTTACCCTCGGTATTCATGTGCACGCCGTCGCTGGTGAGCACTTTGGCATTCGGTTTGTTCTCTGCTTTGAGGCGTTCTTCAAACATCGCAAACAGGTCGGCCATCGGCAGCTGCTTCTCCTTTGCGAGCTGGCGGAGGAAGTCGTTGTAGGGAGCGAGAAGACCATTTTCTTTGCTGGCGAGGTCCTCATGAATCACCGTGGCGGTCAGCATCACGGGCTTCACGCCTGCGGCAGTCGCCTGATCGATGATGGCGGTGATGTTCTTTTGGTAGGTACCGCGTGAGGCCGCTTTCTCATCGTAGGTGCCGCTTTTCGCCATGGCGTCATTCAGAGGCACGCCGCGCGGGCCATGCCATACGTCATTGACACCGCAGCTCAGGGTCATCCACTGCGGTTTTTTGCTCAGCACATCCTTGTCGAGCCGGGCAAGCATTTGGTCCGACTTATGTCCGCTGATGCCAGCGGGAACGGGCTCGGCCTTGATGCCATTGGCTTCCAAACCAGCGATGACGAGCCGCACGTATCCTGCTGGATTTCCCCAGCCTCCCTGAGTGATCGAGTCACCGAGAAACGCGATCTTTTCGCCGCTCTTCACCGCGATTTCGGCGTGGGTCGCGGTGGATGAAATGAATGTGGCAGTGAGGATGGGGAGAATGCGGAGAGTGCGTCGGTCCATGGTGAAGGAAGGTAAACGAGACTCTGCATCCATCCTTTCACTCTTAGCGTCTCTGTCTACGCAGCACCTCCGGTTGCCATGGGAGAAAAGCATTCCACAATGAGGCTTAGTGAAGCACGTTCAACCTATCCGACCTAAATTGCTTTTTCTCGCGATGAGTGGTGTGCGCGTCTATGATCAGGAGCTGCTCAGCATTGGTCTGACGCTTCCAGGTTTTGTGGAGAGAAGCCGCGTGATCGCCTCTTTGCCAAGCTTGGGCCTGCTGACCCTCGCCGCGCATACACCGGAGCATTGGGAGATCGAGTATCGGGAGTATGACGAACTGCCGACCGACTCCGCTGATCAGATCTGCCAACAAGGATTTGGCGTGGTCGCCATCTCTGCGCTCACCGCAAGAATTGATGAGGCCTATGCTCTGAGCGCTGAACTGCGTGCCAGAGGCATGCTCGTGATCCTGGGTGGACTTCATGTGAGCGCGATGCCGGACGAGGCGGCCAGTCATGCTGACATCATTGTCAAAGGTGAGGGTGAGCGCGCCTGGGCACAGCTGCTTTCAGATCTGGAGCGCGGCTGCCACCACTCCATTTATGATTCGTCAGTCCTTGCTGCGGAGTCGCACTTCCACCAGGAGCATCCCGTGCCGAGGTATGACCTGCTGGATCTGGACCGCTACAACCGCCTGACACTTCAAACAACGCGCGGCTGCCCTCTGCACTGCTCCTTTTGTGCGGCCTCACGCACCATCAGCCCTTACCGGAAGAAGTCCCTCTTGCAGGTTCGCCGTGAGCTGGAAGCGATCCTGAAATTATGGCCAAGGCCATTCATCGAACTGGCAGACGACAACACCTTTGTGGATAAACGCTGGTCTCGAGAACTCGTTGCCCTGTTGTCTGAGTATCCGCTCAAATGGTTCACCGAATCTGACATTTCTCTGGCTGATGATGAGACATTGCTGAAGCTTCTGGCCAAGTCAGGCTGTGCTCAGGTTTTGATTGGTCTGGAGTCTGCCGCATCAGAGTCCATGACTGGCTTGGACACCCAGGGTTGGAAGTCGCGACGACATCGAGATTATGCTGAGAAGGTCCGAAAAATTCAGGACCATGGAATCTCGGTCAACGGCTGCTTCATCCTGGGCTTCGATCAGGATGGGCCTGACATTTTCGCGAGAACGCTGGATTACATCGAGTCTCTACAGCTCGCCGAAGTGCAGATCACGTTGCTGACACCTTTCCCAGGCACAAGCCTGCGCCAGCAGTTGTTGGAGGAGGGTCGCTTCTTACCTGGGGTGACATGGAGTCAGTACACTCTTTTTGATCTGACTTTCCGTCCCGCACGAATGTCCGAAGATGCGATGAGATCTGGCTTTCATGAATTGATGAAGTCCGTCTATTCTGAAGAACGGGTCAATGCTCGCCGCAAAATTTTTCAAACCTGTATTCGCCAAAGCCGATCATGAACTCTGAATCATCTCTCCTCAAGTTGTGGGCACGTCTTTTGACCTTTCGTGCCCGTTTAGATGATTATCAGTCACTCGGCAGCCGACAGCTTATCATGGGGCTTATTGTCTGCTGGATTGTTGGCATGGGCAGATACTGGGATGATCCACGTGCGATCCTGCTTCAGAAAACAGGGATAGGTTCAGTCATCTATGTTTTTGCACTTGCAGCACTGCTTTGGTTGACGGTGAAACCCATCGATCCGGAACGCTTCAGTTATGTCGGTATCCTAACCTTTGTGACGATGACGTCACCCCCTGCGATACTGTATGCCATCCCTGTTGAGAAGTGGATGACGCTTGAAGCAGCCAATGAGATGAATCTGTATTTCCTCGGCATCGTCGCGCTTTGGCGGCTCGGCTTGTGGGTTCACTATCTGAGACGCTACGGACTTTTCAGTGGAGCCGCGACATTTGTGGCTGCCACTTTACCATTGGCATTCATCTTCATTGCTCTGGTCGAAATGAATCTTCACCACGTCGTGTTTAACATCATGGGTGGCATTCGTGATGCTGATCATTCATCACAAGATATGGCTTACAGCGTCTTATGGCTTCTAAGCCTCTTGGCGTTGCCAGTCTCCTGCTTTGCTGGGCTCGGGTGGTTTGCACTCGTCTTACAAAGCAGGCGTGACCGTAGGCACCAGTAATTCATGTTTACGTCGCCGTTATGGATGATGCGTTTGCTTTCGTGACGGTTTACGTGGCAGTCATTAGACCCGCCCGCGTGCCTTTTTCCCAAGTGAGCCCCCAATCCTTCATGGCTTTTACGATGGGAAGCAGTGCATGGCCTTTCTCGGTGAGTTGATAGGCGAGATGTTTGCTGCTCTCACTAGAGCTGACTTGGGTGACAATGCTGCGCTCTAGCAGACGCTTCAGCCGATCTGTGAGGATGTTGGTGGGGATGCCTTCGGGGGAGGCGAGGAAGTCTTTGAAGCGGTTCCTGCCAAGGATGAGATCGCGAATGACGAGCAGCGTCCAGCGGTCGCCGAAGATGTCGAGCGCGCAGGAGACTGGGCAAGGTGAGCGGCGCGATGATGGCTTAGCGGTTTTGATGGCAGGCTTTGGCATGTTTTAATTTGCCAAATTATTCACTTGCAATCAACAAGTAAATCACTTGCATAGTGCAAGTATGAATCCAACACCTAAACTCGCTGCTCCCGGCGCTGGTCTGCCAATGATCGAGCGCTTCTTTGCCAACCTCATGATCCACTGGAAGGCGAAGCGGACTAACCGTGAGGCCGCAGCAGCCACCTTCGCCACCGAACGAGATGCCATTCTCAAGCTGCTACACACCACACCAGCGGAGCGCCTGACGACGCCTGTATTGATCAAGCGTCTGCGAGGCTTGGAGGACAGCAGCCGCCACTGGTCTCTAGTCATGACAGCAGATCATCTGCGCATCGTGAATGATCAACTCACTGGCGTGATCGCCAGTCTTTGTGCTGGCAAAATTCCACCAGGAGTAGCCAGCACCGCCGCAGTAAAACCGAGTCAACAGGTGGATGCTACCATGATCGCCGCCTTTGAGAAAAGCTGTGCTGACTTCGAACAAACCGTATCCACACAGAGTGATTTGCAAACCAGCCTAAAGTTCCCACATCCTTGGTTCGGCCCCATGAATGCCGCTGCCTGGCACTTTATGACCGGCTTCCATATGCAGCTACATCGGAAGCAGATGGAGCTTATCCTGGCGAGCTTTTAAGAATGAGCTTCGACGGAGTTTGACGAGTCCATATCTCATGGCTTCGTAATGGATGAGCTTGGGCGTTTCACATTTTTTGCATTCGATCCGGTTAAATCGTGACCGCGTGGTGAGTTTTGAAGAGCATCCGTTTTCGGTCCCAGCGATCAGGCATCTCAGAGAGCTTGAGTTTCACCCCAAGGTGACTTTCTTCGTGGGAGAGAATGGCTCGGGTAAATCGACTCTGCTGGAAGGCATTGCCGAAAAGATGGGTTTTAGCATTGAGGGTGGCACAAAAAACACCAACATGGCCATGCATGAATACAGCTCCGTGCTGACTTCGGCTATGACGCTAGCGAGGACGCATCTACGTCCCATGGATGGCTTCTTCCTACGTGCTGAGAGTTACTATAACTTCGCGACTTATCTGGATGAAATCAGCCCTGGTGGCACTTGGTGTTATGGTGGGAAAAGCCTGCATGAGCAGTCTCATGGAGAATCTTTCTTTGCGACGCTAACACATCGTTTGGGCGGTCAGGGTGTGTATCTGTTTGATGAGCCTGAGGCAGCATTGTCTCCGCAGCGTCAGCTTGAATTACTGGTGCGAATGCATGAGCTTATCGGTGATTTTTCACAGTTCGTGATTGCCACACATTCGCCCATTCTCATGGCTTACCCCGATGCCTGGATCTATCAATTCGGCCCTGACGGAATAGAACGCGTGCAGTACGAAGACACCGACCATTATGTCATCACGCGCCGGTTCCTCCAAGATCACCGGAGCATGCTGAAAAAATTGCAGATCGAACCATATTTATCAAAACAGATTAAACCGTAGGATATGCGGTAATCCAGATGAGTCGGATCAAAATATTTGGCCACTTTACTGAACAAGGTTGGACAAGGAATTGCTTTGATCTTAAAAGAGGTGGCGTTAGCCCCTTAATATACACTCACATGAAAAACAAGATCCTGTCCCTACTATTACTAACGAGTCCACTCTATTTGGCCAACTGTGCTGCTATCTGCTGTGGCACAAAACAAGGGGTTCAGATCAATAGTCAGCCTCCTGGCGCGGCTGTGAAAATCAACGGAGTTGATGCGGGGATCACGCCAACCAAAGCGCAGTTAGTGCGTAAAGAAACCCATCGCGTGGGTCTATCGCTCGCTGGATACAAGCCAAAAGAAGTCGTTCTTGAGCCAGGTTTCAATCCAGTGGTTCTGGGTAACATCCTAATCGGTGGCTTAGTCGGCCTAGTCGTGGACGGCTGCACTGGCGCTTGGTGCAAGCTGAATCCAGGTGAGGTGGAAGCTGTGCTGGAAAAACAGTAAACAACCCAGATTTAATCTGCGTCAGTCCAGCGAATTTCTCGACGAACGCCGACGACATGAAAATGGTCGTCGGCGTTTTTGATGTAGCCTTTGGCATCAATGGATAGGCCTTCGACCTGAAGTCGGGCTTGTTGCACGGATGCGATTTCTATCGGCATGTTTTGACTGATCCGCGCATTGGTGCTGACGACGCGGTGCCATGGTAATGTGGCCGATTCCTCTTCCGTCAGGCGGCTGATCACGGTGGCTACATGACGTGGCACCACGTTCATGTGAATGGCGATGCTACCGTAGGTGGTGAATTTTCCCACAGGGATCAGCGACACGAGCCGGATGACTTCGGCACGGATGCGTGTGAATGTCTGTGATTTCTGTTTTGGCATCAATAGGCTAGAGATGGTGGTCGGCCTCATTGGGCAGCTGAACGATGAGCGTGGCGATGAAGATGGCTGCGGCTCCTACCCAGCCAATAGGTGGCAGGGTTTCATTCATGAAGAGAAAGGCCGCCAGTGCGGCAAAGAGGGACTCGGTAGATACGATGACAGCAGCTTCCGCAGGCTTGGTTGCTCGAAGCGCCACGGAGAGCAGTGTGAAGGTCAAGGCACTGGAAAGAATCCCAACGTACAAAACATCTGGCACTACTCGCAGGATGGCTGCTAGCTCGATGGGTTCCCGCAAAGCCGCAAGACTGGCTAAAAGTCCGACCACCGCAAATTGGGCGGCGCTGAAGGACGCGGAGAGGTGAAAGCTGGCGGCGTATCCGACAAGGACGACATGCAGCGCCCACAGAATGGCGGAGAGTGCGACGAGAAGATCCCCATGGGAGAGCATTGTCAGTGAACCTCCACCGAGTAGCCAGGTGCCGACAAAAGAAAGTGCCGCGCCTACCCAAACCCAGCGACTGGGCCGATGCTTCATGAACAACCAGGAAAAGAGGGGAGTAATGACGACATACAAGGCCGTCAGAAATCCTGAGTTTGTGACGGTGGAGGTGATCAGGCCCATTTGCTGCAAAGCCGCAGCGCCAAAGAACGCCACACCTGCATAACAGGCTAGTCGGAGTAAAGATCCCCGTTGGTCTTGACTCACCGCCGTCTTCAACTCCCGCCTGACGAGTGGGTAGAGTGCCAGACAGGCTAACCATGATCGCAGGGCAATGAACAAAAACGGCCCGATGTGCAACATGGCCCGTTTTTGAAAAAGAAACGCGACTCCCCAAACAGCCGCACAAGCTAATAGGGTGAGGTCAGCGCGAAGTCGTGTCATGAATGTCGTCATAACGGAGGAAACCTAGCCTGACAAATTGGATGAGTGATTTCAATGATACTGACGACTTTAAGTTTGCGTGTGTAGGGACTCTGACCCACTCTGAAGGTAATATGCAAAATTGGTTTTATACAAACAAGGGTGAGCGGCAAGGCCCTGTTCCCTTGGTTGAACTGGAAGCGATGGCTGTCCGCGGTAAGCTTGATCCTCAAAAGGACATGGTCTGGACTGACGGCATGCCTGATTGGAAACTCGGCGCTGAGGTCGAAGGCTTATTCAAGGAGCCTTCTGCAAACAGTGAAGAAAGTTTTAATCCTTATGCTGCCCCCCTCACTCCAGCAAATGATCTCCTCGCTTCGGCATCTAGCCAGATCCGTGAGATTGAGCCCGGTTCAGCGAATCTGGATGCTATGGTCATCGCCAAACGTGCCTTTGAACTCACCAAACGTAACTTTGGATCTCTGCTCAGCATTGGCATCGTCTATCTCGTGTTGGTGATGGGTGTGGAATTTGGTATTTTTGCAATCGAAAGGGCTGCCGGCTGGACCACAATGGGGCTTTTTGCAGGCGGCATTGGAGCTGAAATACCAGGCGCCACAGAGCAGCACAGCATCGCAGGTTTTGTGGTCTCGACTGCCTTTTCGATGTTTCTAGGATTGGGTTTAGCGCGAAGTGCTTTGAGCATTGCCTCAGGAGATCAGGCAAGTGTGGCCACGCTTTTCAGTCAAGGTCCTAAACTGATCAACACTGCCTTGGCGTCCATTTTATATTTCCTCACGGTTTTTGCCGGCTTGCTCCTCTTCATCGTTCCTGGCATCATTCTCATGCTACGCTACTCCATGTTCCAGGAGGCCATCATCGACCGTAATCTTGGGGTGCTCGAGTCTCTGAAATACAGTGCCCAACTCACGCAGAACAACCGCTTAAACATCTTCGGTCTCGTAGTGCTAAGTGTCCTCATCATGCTTGCAGGCGCGCTAGCTTTGCTTGTCGGAATGATCTTTGCCATTCCGATGGTCATGCTGATGACTCCCCTAGCTTATCGTTTCCTTCAATACGGTCCTCCTGCGCTCACTGACCAACCGGGCACCGAGACTCCATCCCTTCGTGGTGTTTGCCCGAATGACTGATGGCCAAGATTTGAAGCTTGAGGCTCTGGCTGTAAGAAAGGGTATGGGGTAGATTCGCTCCCCTATCTTCTCACACATGTCACTCCTCCCCATCGCCCTAGACGCAGCCACACAGGCAGGTCTGCTCATCAAAAGTAATTTTGGCTCCGATCTCACGGTTAATGAGATGCAGCGTCATGACATCAAGCTGGAGCTGGATGTGCGCAGCCAAAAGCTCATCACAGAAATCATTCTGAAAAATGACCCTACGCATGCCATCCTCGGCGAGGAAGAGGGCGACATCGGCGGAGATGGTGATGTGGAGTGGATTGTCGATCCCATCGATGGCACAGTGAACTATTATTTTAATATCCCGCACTTCTGTGTCTCTATTGCAGCGCGGAATCGGCAGACCAAGGAAATGATCCTCGGTGTGATCCATGATCCGATGATGAATGAAACCTGGAGCGTGGTGAAGGGCGGCCCGCCAATGCTCAATGGCAAACCCATCTCCGTGAGCCCCCGTGAGACAATGGCTGAAGCTGTGGTCACCGTCGGCTTTTCGAAGAGCAAATCAGCCCTGGACGCAGGTTTCGAGCGCTACAAACGCATTGCTTATGATGTGCGGAAAACGCGCATGCTCGGCAGTGCTGCCCTTGCTTTGGCTTACATTGCCTGTGGCCGCCTTGATGCGTATGTGGAGGAGCAAATCAGCCTCTGGGACATCGCCGCAGGCGTCATGCTTGTGGAAGCAGCAGGTGGCAAAGTCAGCACCTCCCCGAGCACGGTCAAACCAGGCACCATGTTCATCTGCGCTTCAAACGGTAAGCTGCCGATTGAACCCTACCTGTAGGGGGACGGGAGCCGTTTACCATTGTTGACTGTGGTTCACGATAGTTGACCGTTGTTTGCAGAGGCTCCTGTCTTTCAAACCATCGTCAACAACAGTCAACCACTGTAAACAACACCCACTTCCTATCCTTTCTTCCTCAGTACCCGCAGCCGTTCTCTACCGACACGGCCATCATAGCCGACATCAGGCACGCGGTCTTCGATGACCTGCCAGCGTGATTCGTCAAAAAGCGTGCTGAGTTCAGAGACTGAGATGCCAAAGGGCGGGCCGCTTTCGTCGGGGTCCATCTCGGGATTGATGAACCAGATGCCGACGATCTGACCGCCGGGCTTCAGGAGCTGATGGGCCGCAGTTTCATAACGCGTGCGCCATTCGGGCGGCAGTGCGCAAAGGCAGGTGTGCTCAAAGATAAAATCAAAGCTTACCTGCCACTCCGCAGAGGTCGCAAAAAGGTCACCCAGGACAAAGCGGTTCTTTTGATCAGGATAAGCCGCATGGGCCATGGCAATAGCCGTCGGAGCAATGTCTAGACCATAGGCATCAAGACCTTTTTCCACCAGCATGGCCACATCATGCCCGACGCCGCAGCCAGGAATCAGGGCGCGACCTTGAGGGCGGTTTTGCAGAACCCACTCGAGCATGGGTGGGGATGGCAGTCCTTTATTCCAGGGGGTGTGGCCGTCTTGATAGTTTTGTTCCCAATCGGTCATGCGTTTTGGGTTGGTTGCAGAGTGAGTGGCATCAGGAAATGATCGTCGGTAAGTGACAGGGAGTTTGCGTTGAGCAGCTCTTGCAGGGCGACCTGATCCACAGCACCAGGCAAAAGATGACCGAGCGAAGATGCACGGTGACCGACCTGATTGCCCTCTTCGCCGGCTGGCATGATCGGATCAGGCACACTCGCGGTGATGAATGCGCCGTTGTTAGTGTCGATGAGGCCACGATAGACTCCTCCAGTCTCAGGTGTTGCTACATCGACCCCATCCCAGCACATGGCAAAACGGCCCACACGCGCCCAGTCGGGAATGGTTGGGACCTTACTCATGTCAGCGGCATTGCCGATGGCGATCACACTGCTCTGGGCACAGGCGGCGACTGCTTCCATCGTCATCACCATGTGGATATCGGATTTGATTCTGGCATACGCCGTCAGGGTCTGGTGAATCGGGCTGCCAGCTACTGCAAGACAGAGCAGCGTGTCTCCCGTACGTGCCCACTCGATCTCCATCAGGCGCAGGGCATTGGCCGTGGCCTGTGGCACAGCATTGGGCACCGCAGAGTAGGCCTGGGCGCGGGAATCCAGCGCAGCGACAGTCAGATCAAACCATTGTCCGCGCACAGCCTCGACCGTGGCCGCACGAGCATCGAGCGGCACACCGAAATGCACGCTGACGGGATAGCGCAGGCTCTTGGGCCATTTTTTGAAGAACGTGCCGCCTTCAAAGGAAAAGATGGAGCCATAAATGCCCTCGAGATAAACCGGCACCACCTGTGCATCTCCCTGACGAGCCATTAGCTCAAAGCCTTTACGCAGCTCATTAAACATGCCGTGTCGGGTGATCTGGCCCTCAGGGAAAAGGCAGACGATCTGCCCCTCTTTCAAAGCCGCACCGACACTGCGGATGGCATCTTTTGCCCGTGTGGCTGAAATGGGCACAGTACCGACGATGCGCAGGAACCAGGTGAGCCACTTGATGTTATAAAGCACGTCCCACATGACGAAGCGCACTTTTCGGTCACAGGCCGCTCCAATGAGTAGCGCATCGACATAACTGACATGATTGGGCAGGAGCAAGACGCCTCCTGTTTTAGGCACTTGGGAGAGATTCACCGCCTTCACATCATAAGCAGAGCGGACGATGGTCAGCAGCACGAAGCGCAGGAAATCCTGACTCAAGAGTCGCGTCATGTAAACAGCAGCGACAATCGCCAAGGGCGCCAGCACAATCAGCTGCGTGGTGGCGGGCACCTTCATAAGCAGCATCACTTTGACGACCGCGAGATTGGCCACGATGGACGCAATGCAGTCCATCAGATTCATAGCAGAAAGCACGCGTGCCAGTTCCTCAGGGGCACAGCGATTCTGCACAAAGGCATACAGAGGCGTCATAAAGGCACCGCCGGAAAAACCAATGCCTACCATGGCCAAATAAACCATCGGTCCCTGATGCGGAGAAAGTCCGGCGGCGAGTGTGGCCAAGGCCATGCCGATGCCAGCAATCGGTACGATCCCGAGCTCGATCTTCCGCCTTGAGGCCAGGGAAGCCACTGCGCTGCCGAGGATCACACCCAGGCCGAGCATGGCGGCCATGGTCGAAAGGGCAGACGATGCTGCTGCTGCGTTACCGACATGCCGCTCGTGACTCAATGTTACTAGGATGGAGCCGACGGCATTCGACATGAACCAAAAGTAACTGACGCCAATAGCCGCCAATTTGATGGGGCGATTGCCGAACACCAATTTCAAATGCGTGAAGTGCTCAAACAAGACACCATTGTGAAACTTCACCGCTGCATGTTCTGGGGTGCGCTGCACGGCGAGTGCACCGGGAATTTGCAGCAGCGCTAATCCACTGACCACCAGCATCGGCACCCAAACAGCAGACCAGGGATCATTCAGCTCTGCCAACCGCTGACCAAACCAACTACCCCCAGCCCACATGCCACTGAGGATGCCAAGAAACATGGTCATCTGCAGCATCCCATTCGCTGAACCTAGACGACGATCGCCGACCAGTTCCTTGATAATGCCCATCTTCGCAGGGCTGAAAAACGCAGCTTGAGTGGCCAATAAAAAGAACGCTAACAAACTCAGCCAGAGAGTAAGCTTGGCTTCATGCAGCGCAATCGCGGCGATGAAAGCAGCAAAGACAATCACCTGCGCGATCTGCATCCAGACGATCACGCGTTGCTTTGAGTAATGATCGCTGAGCCAACCGGCCAGCGGCGCAAAGAAGATATAGGGCACGGAAAATATGGCTCCGAGATACACCTGCATTGAGTCACCCAAGTCCGTGCCATGAGCCACCGCGCCAGCAAAGGCGATGAGCAGCATCTTTACAAAGTTATCATTAAAAGCATTCAGCGACTGCACGCCCAGCACGAGCCAGAGAGACCGCCGATTCTGTGGCGGCAGTTCTGGCAGATCATTCAGCGATACGGTTTCAGCGGGAATTTCAGACATTCCCGCTAAATGAGGCAGAGGATGGGCCAAGTTTCCAGATGAAAGACTCAATCTTCTTGCCTCTAGCCTGCGACACTGGAAGATAAACCCTCATTTATACCAGTTTCGCCTGCTAGGAAAAGCAGCCAAAAAACTCTAACCCTCGTTCAAGCGCCACGATGAAAGAAACGGACCTCCTCGAAAAACTCAGGAAGATCGAGCGGCTCTATGCTGGGGCGGCAACCGCTGGTGAAAAAGAAGCTGCTGCCGAGGCTATGAACCGAATCAGGAATCGGTTGGGGGAAGTGGCTAAGGTGGATAAACCCATTGAGTTCAAATTCACGCTCATGGACGGCTGGGCAAAGAAGCTCTTCATCGCCCTGCTTCGGCGTTACGATCTAAAACCGTACCGTTACTCTAGGCAACGCCGCAATACCGTCATGGTGCGGGTGCCGCGCAGCTTTGTAAATGAGACCCTGTGGCCAGAGTTTCTGGAACTCAGTGCGGTGCTCAAAACTTACCTCGAAGACGTCACCAACCGCGTCATTGCTGACGTCATCCATGAAGATACAGGGGATGAGGAAGTGGTGGCAGGAGAATATTTAGAGTGATCAAGAAAAACACTCGTCATCGTCATCTGGGATGCTAGCGTTCTCACTCAAAATGAAATTTGGCATAACCTTGATGGGGACGGCACTCGCTGGGTGCTTCAGTAGTGTGATCGCGGTGGATGCACCAGACACACGGCGTGTGGTTTTTAAAAATGGCACGGAAATGCGTGGTCAGCTGCTTCGAGAGCGTGATGATGCCGTGCTGGTCGACCTCGGCTTCACCGTGCTGAGCGTCCCGCGTGCAGAGATCGCCTCTCTAGAAAAGGTGGCTGATGCACAGGCTTTGGTGGCCTCGGCAGCCACGGGAGAAGACATTTATTTTGTCGAGCCAGGTCGTGAGCCTCTAGCGGTGGAAAAGAATGTGGAGCGTGTGGCAGAGGCTGTGGTGCAGATCCAGACGGCTTCAGGGCTGGGCTCGGGCTTCATCATCAATAAACTCGGCTACGTGATTACCAATCAGCACGTCATCGCCGGTGAACGTGAGATCACCGTGATGGTCTATCGGAAGCGGCCAGGCGGGCTGGAGAAGCAGGTCTTCACGAAGGTCAAAATCATTGCCATGAACGGTTTCCTGGATCTGGCCATCCTGCAAATCGATGATCCAGCTGCCGAATCCCTACCCTTCGTGCCCATGGGCGATTCAGATGCTCTCACACAGGGTCAGCATGTCTTTGCCATTGGCAGTCCACTGGGGCTGGAGCGCACCGTTTCTCAAGGCATCGTCAGCATCAAAGCCCGCGAAAGCGGAGGCCGCTGGTACATCCAGAGCACCACGCAGATCAATCCTGGCAACTCCGGTGGACCGCTCTTCAATAGCCGTGGTGAAGTAGTGGGCGTGAACAACATGAAGTCCGCAGGCATTGGTGTCGAAGGGCTGGGCTTCTCCATCCCAGCCAACGTTTTGAAGCTCTTCCTGAAGAACCGAGACGCCTTTGCCTTTGATCCGCGCAATCCCAATGCGGGCTTCCGCTATCTGCCACCACCTGCCACGGCGGAAGCTAAACCTGAAACTCCCAAAGAACCCTAATCGACCTTCACCACCTATTTTTCATGAAAACAATCGCCCTCACCTTCCTCACCGCCCTTGCCTTTGTCCTGCCTGCTCGTGCAGATAAGCTGGATCAATGGTACAAACTGCTGCCGAAAAACACACTCGGGGTCATTTCCATCAAAGATGCCCGGGAATTAACCGCCGACTGGCAGAAGGGCGGCTTTGCCAAAATGATGGAAGATCCTGAATTTAAAAAATGGGTGGCTCCTGGCATGAAGGATGGCGAGTTGGCGTTTGAGAAAGGCTTCAAAGAAGATGTCGGAGAAAGCATGGGCGACTTTTTGAAGCGCTTTCAAGGCTCGGTCATGATCGCCATCGCAGCGGATTCACCCGAAGACTTTAAAGATGTTGGCGGACCTGCTGTGGCACTCATCGAGGTGGGTGATCAAGAGGCTAAGATCGATGAACTCTGGCAGCATAACTTTGAAAGTGAGATCCAGAGAAACAGCGCCTTGAAGAAAATCACCAAGGACATCGGCGGCGCAACCGTGCAGATTTTAGCCGAGTCAGACGCTCCCGATGCAGAGTGGAAACTGGCCCACACCTTTGTGGATGGAGTCATGATTTTAGGAGTCCGCGAATCAATGTTTGAGCACTTCATCCCCGCTCTAAAAACGGGCACAGCTGACAGCTCAGAAGTCGTCACGGGTCATCTCACCCGCCTCGCTGAGCAGAGCGAGGGAAATGCCGACATCACGATCTATGCCAATGCAGAGACCCTCATGAAGTGGATGGAAAACAGCCTCAGCGAGGCAACCAAGAACGGCCAAAAAGCGGCCATGCCAATCGATCCCAGCATGATCATCAGCGCTCTGGGAGTGGCCGAATTCCAATCCCTCGGCTTCATGATCGATTTTTCAGAGACGCAATCCCGAGTGGACATGGCCATCCTGCATCCAGAAAAGCTAGAAGGCATTTTGTCTCTCATGCAGGGCGGCAGCACCGAAGTAAATCTGCCCGCCTTCATTCCTGCAGATGCCCTCAGCGGGCAAGTCACCAACCAGAGCCTGGGTGCCATCTATGACGGACTCTTGGCCATGGTCGGTAAGCTTGGCCCCATGGCCATGATGGCCACCATGCAGATCTCCCAGATGGAGCAGCAGCTGGGCTTCAAAATCAAAGAAGACCTCTTCGCGAGCTTGGAAGAGGAGAACGTCCAAATCGTGGATGGTAGCGCCTTAGACCAAAGGCAAGTCATCGGCTTGAAAGTCAAAGACCGTGCCCGTCTCGGTGGAGCTTTGGATGGCCTGAAGCGCTTCATTGGTCAAGGCTTTGGCGCTTTTGAAGACTCCGAATTCCTTGGACACACCATCAGCCTCTTCAAAGCCACAGCCGCTCAGGCTGCCCCCGGCGCTAAGTCCACAGAGATCGCTTACTGTCTGACGGATGACTATTTGTTCTTCAGCATCGGTCAGCAAGATCTGCTGAAGAAAGTGCTCACCCGCTTGAAAGAAGCTGGTGAACCAAGCATCTGGGATGCCCCACGCACCCAGGAACTCATGGCCATGATGCCCAAAGGCTACAGTAGCGTAGGAGTGTCTGATGCTAGCAAGCAGATCAACCTGATCCTAGAGGCTATGAGCACCGTGCAAAAACAAACCGGTGGCAGCAAAAAGAAACCAAGCGCCAGCAAAAGCAAAGGCCCGAAAGGCGAAGGCTTTGCTTTACCTGAAGCAGATAGCTTCTTTGATTCAAAAGCCCAACCATCCGAGGAGATGTTCAAGAAATACTTCGGCACAGTGGTCAGCGGTGGCTACGCCAAACCTGGAGCCTTGCATTGGCGCATGCTTTCAAAGCCCGTCGAAGCTGCTCAGTAGTCTTTCATTCCTTAAAATCATCTCATGCGCTCACTTGCTTTCCTGGTTCTCACAGCCAGCGCCTTTGCTGCTGATCCCTTGTATTTTGACGGCCCCGAAGTCGTGAAGCTGGACTGGAACACGATCTGTCCACGCACGGGTGACTTCAATGGAGATGGCTTAGCCGACATCGTGGTCATCAATCAAGATCGTGCCAGGATCGAATTTCTGCTTCAGCGTAAAGACGGCATCCGGCCTGGCGATGCTGAGCGCAGCTCACGCACCGACCGTTGGAATCCGATCCTGGAAGTGTCCCGCTTTGATAAGCAGCCACTTGTGATCAGTCACAGCGCCTTTGCGCTCACGGTGGGTGATTGGAATGGCGATAAGCGCCCTGACATCGCCTACATCAGTGACGAAGAAAAGCTCGTGCTCCGCACCCAAGGCAGCAAGCCTGGGGACTGGGCACAGAAGAAAGAATTTGTCTTGGATTCCACCTCTGAAGATAGCGAGTCCCTGACCGCTGCCGATCTGAATGGTGACGGCAAAGCAGATCTCTCACTGCTAACCAAAACGCGCCTGATGGTCTGGCTGCAAACCAAGGAAGGCTGGGCCGAACCAAAGACTTACGTGCTCGGAGAACCTGACTGTGGTGGTCTGCGCTGCACTGATCTGAATGGCGATAGCAAACCAGATCTCTTCTACACCGCCCCTGACGCAGATGCCCTCATGGTGCGCTTACAACAAGACGGTTCCTTTGGCGAAGAGTGGCGTCTGGAGATCCCCAAGAGCCGCTGCTGGGTTCATCCGATCAAGCTTGGCAAGGATGCAGGTGTCGCCTGGATTCACAATGCCACCAGCATGACAGAAATCGCCAAGCTGGCCACAGCAGAGGCCGAGCCCAATGCGGATCTCGCCTCAAGTATCCGCTACGCCATGCCTGCTAGCGATGCTAAAGGCGGCGCAGTCGCTTATGGTGACCTCAATGGCGATGCTATCTCTGACGTGATTTTGACAGAGGCCAAGAACGCGCGCCTCTGGTTCTTTGTCGGAGTCAAAGGTGGCTCCTTCCGCGAAGGGCGTGAGTTCCCTGCCCTCAGCGGCATTGAGTCCCTCGCCATCGCGGATGTGGATGGCGACTCGAAGAACGAGCTGCTCGTGCTCAGCCCCGCCGAAAAATCCATCGGCATCGCTCGCTGGCAGAAGGACCGACTGGCCTATCCAGAAGTGATTCACCAGAGCACAGATACTCTTTTAACCCTGACCACAGGCAACATCACCGCTGACAAAAGCACGCACGTTTTTTGCCTGACCGAGCTAAAGAATAAAGTCTCTCTGCTCACCCTGACCTGGATCGCAGGTGAAAAGAAATTTAAGTCCAGCAGCCAAGAACTGCCCAGCGCGCCAGCTAAACCCAATGCCCTGCGCATTGTTGATGCCAATCAAGATGGACGCGGCGACTTGGCCTTGTTTGCCGCTCTCGCCCCCATGCAGATTCTGCTCAGTCAAACGGATGCTAAAGTGCCCTTTAAACGCGTAGAAGGATTGCCTGACACACTCGTCAATAAACTCAGCCCGCTAGCCTTCACCAGCGCCGATCTCAATGATGACGGCAAGGCGGAGATCATCATCGCCAAGGACCAACTCGCCCGCGCTTTTAAAGTCGGTGCAGACGGCAAAGCGGTGACGGTGGAGCAATTCAATGCCCCTGATTCCAGCGCCCAGCTCAGCGCCGTGTTCGTGAGAAAAAAGGAAGGCAAACTGCAAGTCCTCCTGGCAGATAGCAGCCAACAAAAGCTCCATGAAATGAGCGCAGGCACCGATGGTGTTTTCCGCGTATCTCATACCCATGCTTTGTCTTCCCTCTCGGCAGATCAAAGCCATTTGCTCGGAGATCGTCTGCTCATGATCGGAAAGACCAGCTTCGAACTCACACCACTGTCCGGCTCCTCAATGAAGCTAGAAACCGTGGTCTCTTTTGACAGTGAACTCAAGGACACCCAGCCCTCCGATCTCATCCCCGCAGCCTTTTCAGGAATGCCAAACGATGACTTAGCGCTTGTCGATTTCAGCAAAAGCCGTGTCCTAGAAATCTTCCAACCCAGCGACAAAGCCCCGCCCGCTTGGAACAGCTCGATGTACTTCCGCATCTTCGAAATCGACCCACATTTCCGAGGCAAAAGCGGTCTCGAAAACGAACCGCATGACTATGCCGCCATGGACCTCAACCAAGACGGCAAACTCGACCTCGCCTTATTGGTGCACGACCGCCTGCTCATTTACCTGCGGAAGTGAGCGTGGTGGGTGGCGATAGAGATAGCTGAGGCTACTTGGTAGTTGCGCGCTTTCATGAAGCCGCCACGATGCAGGTTCATGCCGGATATCGTTCTCGCCACGCTTAATGCTAAGTACATTCACGCTTCCTTCGGGCTTCGCTACCTCATGGCGAATCTAGGGGATCTGCGGGAGCGGGCGTGCATGGCGGAGTTCATCATCAATCAGCAACCGCTGGAGATCGTGGAAGCGGTGCTGGCGCATGAACCGCGCATTGTTGGCTTTGGCGTTTATATTTGGAATGTGGAGCAGACGACAGAGGTGGTGGCACTGCTGAAACGTATCCGACCTGAGTTAATCATCATCCTGGGTGGGCCGGAGGTTTCTTATGAAACAGAAGAACAGGAGATCGTGGCTCTAGCAGATTATGTGATCACAGGTGAGGCAGATGTGAAGTTCGCCGAGGTATGTCGAGGGCTTCTGAATGGCGAATCAAGCCCAGAGCCCGATAGTCATTCGTCATCTCCAAAGATCGTCGCGGCTGAATTACCGGCGCTGAACAATTTAGCGTCTCCCTATGAACTCTATACGGATGATGACCTCAAAAACCGCGTCATCTATGTGGAAGCATCACGTGGCTGCCCGTTCACTTGCGAGTTCTGTTTGTCGTCTCTCGACATCCCTGTGAGAGCCTTTAATACAGAGGCTTTTTTAGCGTCGATGCAGCGCCTTTTAGATCGTGGGGTGAAGCAGTTCAAGTTTGTGGATCGCACCTTCAATCTTCATCTGCCGACGAGCATGGGCATTTTGCAATTCTTCCTGGATCGCTGGCATGAAGGCTTATTCCTGCACTTTGAAATGGTGCCTGATCGTCTGCCTGAGCAGCTGCGCGCCCTGATCAAACAATTCCCGCCGGGAGTGGTGCAGTTTGAAGTCGGCATCCAGACCTTTGATGATGCGACATCCAAGAACATCAGTCGCCGACAGAACCTAGATCGGATGGCGGACAACTTTCGCTTTTTGCGTGAAGAGACTGGAGTCCACATCCATGCAGATCTCATCGTGGGGCTGCCTGGGGAAGACGTGGAAAGCTTTGGGCGCGGTTTTGATCGGCTGGTGCGGATGAATCCGCAGGAGATCCAAGTCGGCATCCTGAAACGACTGCGTGGCACGCCAATCATACGACATGATGCTGAATACCACATGGTCTATGCGCCACATCCACCGTATGAGATCCTCTCTACACGGGATATTTCTTTTCCAGAGATGCAGCGTATGAGACGCTTTGCCCGCTACTGGGATCTAGTGGCAAACAGCGGTAACTTCACCGGCACGCTACAGCTTCTTTGGCGGGATGAAGCATCTCCATTCACCGAGTTTATGCGCTTTAGCGACTGGCTACACACGACTCTTCGGCGCACGCACATGATCGCCCTGCACGTCATCGCTCAGAGCTTGTTTGATTTTTTGATTCAGGAAAGCGGTGTGGATCTTGAACTAGCAGCGACGACTTTGGAGGCTGACTGGCATCGCACACCGAGCCGCGAGGCGCTGAGCCTGCGTGGCAAAGTGGCCTCTGCTGAAAAACCTGCTGCTCTGCGTGCAGCACGTCGTCAGGCACGACATGCTCAGCTAGGCAGTGCTTGAAAACTCCAGGTGTCTTGATAGGGCGAAGCAAAGTATTCCTCTCGCTCCGCGAGAGGCTCTTTGAGCTCGGCTAAATCGAATGCCTTCATTGTTTGGTCGTGGGCTCGTTTATCGACATCAAAAGGCTCATCTTGCGGAGCAAGATGGCTACTTTGCTGGCGCATCATCCATACCTCTGATGAAATGTCACTGAAGGGTGTTCAGGGAAAATCTGGTAGAAAAGTGCCGCGCAATGGATCGCCCTCAGGTGGTCGGCCTCCAGGTCCGCCTCGGCGTCCAGGACCACCAGGAGGGCCGCCTCCATGTTTGGCAAAGCTTTGATCAGGAACACCTTTCCATTGGCGTGGCACAAAAGGAAACTCGGGCGTGAGACAATAATAGTATGTGCCTTCTGGATACTCCGGCGTGATCCCGATGCGCCCGTTGGTTTCATCCAAATCTCCACTGCCTGCCACATACTCCCAATCCTGTGTGAAACGACCATCATAATTGCCACCAGGACCACCCGCTTGCGCGGGCCTTGAGCCAGCTTTCAGTGTGTAGCTAGATTTCATCACACGAATCACGCTTTTGGCGTCACTGGCTATGTCATACGCTTTGCTTGTGTAAATCGGGAAGCCATCGGCTGCGTAACCGATCAGCAACATCTTCTGATCATCCCCACCGAGCCGCTCTACCAGGCTCACAGGCATGGCATGATAATGATAGGCGCCTGTGGGCTGGACATGAGCATTGTGTTCGTCCAGGCCGAGATTTAAAAAGCCCGTGGCTGCTTCGTAGCGCCAGCCTGATTGAGGATTGTTTTGCCATGTCTCCGCCGTGCCTGGTTCAAAAGGCACACCATTGAGCGCTACACCCCACCAGCCGAAAACGCGGGATGGCTCTGTGGCCAATGTTGGTTTCAGAGGCACGCGAAAGGTGTAGCTTTGCGGGCTAGCACTGTTCGGATTGCCCTTGCGCGGGAACTGCCCAGGCTCATGGTCCGGCCAGCCATTGGACTTGATGAAACGATAGTCACCATCCGTGGTGATACTGACCTGATGCTGGGTGGAAGGAGCCACCGCATAACTCAAGCTTAACGCTACAAAACATGGCAAACAGAGTGCACGGAAATGGTTGAGGCGAGATGTGTTCATGGTGTTGAAAAGTGAGTTGATGGCATCAGATGAGATCGAACATCAAGAGTAAACCTTAAGCCAAGATGAAATTGAAGAATTTATCTGTCTCAAGAGGTGTAATGATAACGGTGGGGCTCTCGCGGCGTGTCGTGACGACGTTTATAAAATCCGTTCTGGATGCGTATAGACATTCATCGTCTGACCACGCAAAAAACCAACCAGCGTCTGACCACTGCTTTCGGCAAACTGCACCGCCAGACTGCTGGGCGCTGAAATAGCAGCGACAATCGGAACACCAGCGGCGAGGGCCTTTTGCATCAGCTCAAAAGAAACACGGCCACTAACGAGCAGAATGTGTCGGCTATAGGGCAAGCGGTCTGCTTTTAAACCATGACCTAGCACTTTATCCAGGGCATTGTGGCGTCCTACATCTTCCCGCAGCACCAGCATTTCACCCTGCTCATCAAAGATGGCACTGGCGTGCAGGCCACCCGTTTGGGAAAAAGTCTCCTGAGCCGCGCGGAGCTTGGCCGGCAGAGTCGTTAGGAGTTCGGGCCTCACACGTAGATCCGACGTCACCGACGGAAAACTCATGAACACACTCTCAATGCTCGTCTTCCCGCAGATACCACAACTCGAAGCACTAAACACATGGCGGGTCAGGTTCTCCCAGTTCACGACGGCTCCGCCAAGTAGCACATCCACGACATTGCCATGCGTATTGCCTGTGCTGGGACATTGGCTGATTTCTAAAATATCCCGTGCGTTTTTTACCACTCCTTCACTGACTAGAAAGCCAGCGACGAGCTCTTCGTCGTGGCCCGGTGTGCGCATGACGACGGCCACGCTGCGACCTTCGACGCGGATCTCCAAAGGCTCTTCACTGGCGGTGACATCCTGCGCACTCATCACGCCATCCGGCAGGCTGATGCGTTGCACGGTCACGGGATAAGTAGCCAGATCACTCATACTTTCCGCTTCCGAGGAGTAAGCAGGCCCACGAGCAGGCGCTCCAACACGACTTTGTTGTCCAGCTGACTGGTGACGAGTTTTGAGTTGGCCGTGAGGCAGGCATCCAATCCGTTATGCAGTTCATCGAGCGTGAAGCGGCTAGCTTCTCCCAGAGCCAAGAAAAGTGGGTATGCATTAAAACCCGTGCCATCTTTCTTGCGCGGCAAATGGGAGGTGGCGCTCGGTGGTAGGTTATCTAGACTCAGAGTGAAGCTAGAGTAACTGTTACTGCTGACGCGGTGCTTGCTGGCCAATTCTTTGACAATGAGTAAATTTCTCACTCTTGGGACGATGGCGGCGAGGAGGATGCCAATCGCGTTTTGACCCTGATACATCAGCACGCCGAGTAACTCCAAAGCGCGCTGAAGATCCCGAGTGCCGATGGCATTACCGATCTCCCAAACGACGCCAGCACGGCTCATGGAGACGAGTGCACGCACGGTATTGATACCACAGCGGCGGCGCTCACCGAGATAAAGATCGATCTTTTCAATCTCGTTTTCCAGCTGGCGGGTATCGTCCCCAGCCATCTGCACGAGCAGATCCAAAGCACCGGTTTCAAAGCTCAGCCCCAGCTCACGGGCCTTCGCATTGGCATGGGCCATCACGGCACCTTCCCAGCCAGCCTTGCTGGTGTCAGGTTTATCAAAGATTTCAAAGTTAGCCAGCTTTGAAAGGCGCTTGTAAGATGTGCGGCGCTTATCGATGACATTGGCACTGAGGACAAACTGCACCTCGGCTCCCAGACCTGCCTCCAGCACATCGAGAATGTTTTCAAAGCCCTGAACGGCAGCCTGGGCTTTGCCCGTCTGGGTATCTCCCAAGAAATTCGCGGCTTTGAGCCAGACAATTTTAGCTCCACCAAAAAACGGCATCGTCTGCAATGCCTGAATGACATTGGAGCAAATTTGGCCAGCATGCTCTGCGTTGTCAGCCTGACCTTCGACAATCTCATTGGCAAAGTCACCCGCATCTGGCGGCGTGAGCTTTTGGACCATCCGCATGGCAGCTTCTTTCACCCGCGCATCATCCGTGCCGAGGACGACATGGACCTGGCTTGAGGTAGGGGCGGGGGCTTTCTTTGGCGGCGGCATGTGAGGCTGCATGTTTGAACCAAAACGCGGCAGTGAGCAAGTGATGGTCTTCACAGGCTTGCACCTGACGTGGGCAGCCGCTATGAATCGCGTTTCTTATGGCAAAGATTCGCATCAAAAACATCGGCAAGGTCATCGCACTGATCATGCGCGGCATTGGCGCGACGCTGCGCTTTGAAGTCGTGGATAAAGCAGGCGCTTTCGATAGTTCCCGCACGGGCTGGATTTGGGCCTTTTGGCACAATCGCATGTTCGTGATCCCTTACATTCATGATCAATGGTTCGCGCATATCCCAGGGGCCATTTTGAGCAGTCCCAGCGGGGATGGACAAATCATCGCCGATGTGTGCGCTACCTTCGGTTTCGAAGCAGCACGCGGATCGAGCTCAAAGCCAATGAAGGGCCTGAGCGCGCTCATCATGATGGCAGATAAGGTCAAAGAAGGCCGCGATGTCGGTATCACCCCTGATGGTCCGCGTGGGCCAAAGTACGAGCTGCAGCCGGGCATCATCAAGCTGCTGGTCAACGATGGTATGGTTGCCCCACTTTCAGTGAGAAAGCTCGATGTTATCAATCAACCGCGCCTTATCAAAAAACACCGCTAGCGCGATCAAGCTATGCTCATGCGCTATCGTGAGCGGCTGCAAGGTCTGCTGATCCACCAAAGTGATGTAATCTGGCCGACCAAGACTGGCCTGACTAGCCAACACAGCACGGATCGTTTCAATCAACCTCTGTGAGCCAGTGACACCACCTAGCCAAGCTTCCTTGGCCTGCATCAGAGCTGCACGCAAAGCTGGGGCCTGTGCCCGCTCAGCCGCGCTTAGATAGCGATTCCGTGAGCTCATGGCTAGACCATCCGATTCACGCACGGTCTCAATACCGTGAACCAGCACAGGGATATCCAGATCACGAACCAACCGACGGATGATGGCGAGCTGCTGATAGTCTTTTTTACCAAACACGGCCTCATCCGGCTGCATCAAATTAAAGAGCTTTGCCACCACCGTGCAGACACCATCAAAGTGACCTGGCCGACTGGCACCACAGAGAACATGGGAAAGGCTACTCTCCCGTATCTGAATGCTGCGATCCGCGTGATAGACTTCCTGCACACTCGGAGCAAAGACCATGTCGGCGCCAGCCTCAGCGCACATCGCTAAATCTTGATCCAAAGTACGCGGATAGCGATCAAAGTCCTCGTTAGGCCCGAATTGAAGCGGGTTCACAAAGATGCTGGCAGCCACCTTAGCCTCAGATCCAGCAAAGAGACGCGCTTCACGAACCAACGTGGCGTGCCCCTCATGCAGAGCGCCCATGGTGGGCACAAAAACCAAATGACCAGCGCTCTTTCTCCAAGCGCGGAGTTCTTTCACAGTTTCGATCAGAGTCATGATTTCAGATCACGTGATTCAAAGACGGCAATACCGACGATAAGGCAGGAAAGACACACGGCACCCAAGGCCGTGTAATCACGGATAATGATCGGCCACGGAATGTCCTCGACCAGCAATCGCGTCCAACTGACGATGTGCTTGGTGAGAAGCAGATGGTCATAATTGTCCATGAAACCGGTTTCCTTGAGAATACGGTCAATGATGAAATAAGATAGTGCACCAATGGTCGCTGCAGCAGGCTTGATCGGAAAGCAGGAGAGCAGAAACGCGATGCTGCTGATCGTCATCATACTCAAGGAAAGAAAGACGGAAGCTATGGCAAAGCGTTGCAGGCCAAAGCCCCATTCATAAAAAGAAAGCAGTCCAATCTCAGGTGCCATGACGAAAAACCCACCACCCCAACCTTTGAGGGTTAAACCTAGCACAAACGAAGACCAGGTGATGAACTGCACCAGTGCAAAAGTATAACCGATACAAGTCAGGTATTTGATCAGCAACATCCGGGCGCGGCTGATGGGCCTGACCAGCAGTAATCGGTAATGACCATCCTCGCCTTCTTTGGCCACGATGTCTCCTGCCACGAGCGCCAAATAAATCGCTCCCAGGAGAACGACGGAAATACCCATGATCATGAAGGCTAGAGTGAGAGCCGAATAATACTGCTCAAAGGCCATGCCTTGACGTGAAATCATGCGTTCAAACACTCGCTCCACGCCTTTCAGCCGAAAGATAATCAAGATCGCAACTTCAAGCGCCAAGAAAGCTCCGAAGCCAATGTAGGTGCGACGACGTGCAAAGAGTTTTAGCAGTTCACCCTGCCATTGACGGAAAAAGAGAATCATACGCCTGTCATTCCGAGATAAAATTCTTCCAAAGTCGGTTTATGTGGCTGCCAGGAGTCCACTCGCACGCCCGCATCTACGAGCAGCTTTAGCATTTCATGACCGACCGTGTGGCTGGGGAGTTCCACTCTGCTGGTCACTGGATCTAAAATAGCACCCGCACCTGATATCACTTCACGGGATCTGACGATGTCCCGTGTTTGCAGGATGAAGGACGACTGGCTTTTCTCCTGAGACGGCACGGGTCCCTCATACATCTTGCGGCCCTGTTTTAAGATGACGCAGCGATCACACATCAGCTCCACCTCACCAAGCAGATGGGAATTGATCAGAATCGTCATGCCAAAATCAGAGCGCAGCTTCATAACAAATTCGCGGAATTCACGAATGCCCTCGGGGTCCAGCCCGTCTGTGGGCTCGTCGAGCAGCAAGCATTTCGGCAGCGGCAACAAAGCCTGCGCCAAAGCCAGCCGCTGTCTCATGCCGTGGCTGTAAGTCTTGGTCTTATGGTTCGCTCGTTCACCCAGATTCACGAGCTTCAGGATGCGTCGGGCTTCCTCCTCATCCCACCAGCCGGAGAGTGAGCAGAGCACTTGTAAATTTTGCCAACCTGTCAGGTAATCATAAAAATGCGCAGCCTCATAAATCGCCCCCACATGACTCAGTGCTCGTGCCCGATTCTGTTGAACAGAGTCTCCACAGATGCGCACCTCCCCTGCATCTGGCCGCACCATGCCAAGGGTAATCCCCAGCACCGTGCTCTTCCCTGCCCCATTATGACCCAGCAGTCCCAGGATCTCTCCCTGCCGCAGATCAAAGCTCACGTCATCCAGCGCCAAGCGATCATTGCGCCAGCGTTTGGTGAGATTTCGAACTTCGAGGAGAGCCATTGGTGGATAGTGCAAAGCGACTTGGGAACAATCAACCCAAAGCCTCAGGCCATCAGGAAAAGATCAATACAGCTGAAAATACACAGCTGCCCAAATAAGAAGGCCAAAGACGATAACAATGACCGCCAGCGGCATTCTGAAAAACAAGCTTTGGATGCCGGAATGGATCGCCATCTGCACAAGACGCTGGATAAAAGAACGGAGTTCAGGAGTCATCGGCTATAAGGGAGAGAATATGAGACCATTGATAGCCATGGGAAGTGAAGATGCAAAGAGCCGAATCTTGAGAAGTTATGAATTCCGCTTTCCATTTTTTAAGGCTCATGTCAGCATCTCTTCGATCATGAAGTATTCTCTCAGCATTGCTCTTCTGTTTTTATCCGCCGCATTTCCCGTATTTTCGCAGAAAGGTGGGCCTTTGATCTCACCTGAGATACATAGCGATCAAAGTATAACTTTCCGCCTTCGCACGCCAAAAGCTCAAAGTGTGGCCATTCGTGGTCAATGGGACAAAAAGGAAGTCAGCATGACTCTGGACCCCGACAAGATGTGGAGCATCACCGTGCCAAGCATCCCGTCTGGAGTTTGGGAATACAGCTTCATCGTTGATGGTCTCACAGTCATTGATCCTGCCAATCCAGCAATCAAACCACAGCGTAATCCCAATACCAGCATCCTGCATATCCCAGGCACGCCCCCAAATCCTTGGGACTTTCAGGACGTCCCGCACGGCACGGTGCATCAGCATGCCTATCTATCCAAAGCTCTCGACAAACAGCGCAGCGCTTGGGTTTACACGCCGCCAGGCTACGAGGCAGACACGACCACGAAGTATCCACTCCTCGTTCTTCAGCATGGCTCTGGAGATCGCCACGAAACCTGGGTGGCCCATGGGAAAGCGCACTGGATTCTAGATAACCTGATTGCTGCGGGCAAAGCCAAACCAATGATCGTCCTCATGCTGGACGGCCATCCAATGGGTCAAATCCCTCGTGAAATGGCTGACAAACGCAGCGAATCTCTGATAGCCTTTAAAAACGAGCTTTTTAATGATGGCCTGCCATTGGTGGAGAAGCTCTACCGCGTCTCCCCTGACCGCGAACAGCGCGCGATCACCGGCCTCAGCATGGGTGGTTGGCAGTCGCTCAGCATAGGCATGACCAATCTCGACCGCTTTGCCTGGGTAGGTTCCTTTAGCGGTGCCGTGGATGAAAACGAGATCAAGACTGCACTGGATAACGCCAGCGACAGCAATGCAAAGCTGAAACTACTCTGGCTCGCCTGTGGAGAAAAAGACTTCCTGCTTGATCGTAACAATCAACTCATCACGACCCTCAAAACTCGCGGTGTGAATCACGAATGGCACCTCACTCCTGGAGATCACTCCTGGCCGATCTGGCGAGATTACCTTGCCCAGTTTGCGCCAAAGCTGTTTCGTTGAGGTTATGGGGAGACTTCCTTGGCGCCAAGAACTTGCATTCCGAATGCTTTCCCTTGGGGCAATATTCCCAGGGATATTACTTTACGGCTGGATTGAAAGGGATTGGCGGATTATTTCTTGGAATGATTTACCGCTAATCGGGTTGTTACTTTTCATTGCATTGTTTTGCGGTTACAAGGTGATACAGATCGTCGTGCTGGAGTATCGGCCGAAGGTCTTAAACCCAGCTGAAATACGCATGAATCAGCTTCTTGCTGTCTGCGATAGCGTGGATGGTTTGCCGAAGGCCTTTAAGTCCTTCAATCAGTTTTGTGATCATATTTCAGACCTTCAAACGCGACGGCTTTTACATCAACTTCACCAGATTCGTCCTGGTTTAGATGCGGGGCGCTGAGGATGATTGCGTTGGTAGCGATGCAGAGAAGTAGTCACGGGCTTCAGCCCGTGAGATATCTTTTTGCTCCCATAATCACGCCCCATTCTTTTGAGTCGGCTTGGGCGGACTAAAGTCCGGAACTACTTTTGGCCAGCTCAACCAGCGTCTTTCCATCGAAGTCTGATACTAATGGGACGCGGACGATTTATATGGACATGAAAAGCCCTGTGAGGATTGCTCCCCACAGGGCTTTTGAGAGGTGAATTACTTCACCGTAGTGGCGATCTCAGAGAGATCGCACGCATTATTTTTTCTTAGCAGCAGCTTTTTTGGCTGGAGCAGCCTTCTTGGCTGGAGCAGCTTTCTTGGCTGGAGCAGCAGCTTTCTTAGCTGGAGCGGCTTTCTTGACGGCTTTTTTTGCAGCTTTCTTGGCCATAGTATTATTTCCTTTTTTTGTTGTTGTTGGTTGCTTTGCTTTTTTTGCCGGAGCAGCACTTTTGGCACTGCTACGGACAGTTTTTTCAGCGGGCTTTGCAGCAGCACGCTTTTCCTCGATCGCAGCCTGTGCAGCAGCAAGGCGGGCGACGGGAACACGGAAAGGACTACAGCTGACATAGGAAAGACCCACCTCGTGGCAGAACTTCACGCTGTCAGGATCACCACCGTGTTCACCGCAGATGCCCAGCTTGATGTCTGGATTGGTCTTGCGGCCTTTTTCGATGGCGATTTTGATAAGCTGGCCGACGCCGGTAGTGTCGAGCGTAGCGAAAGGATTCTTCTTGAAGATTTCAGCCTCTGTATAAGGCATGAGGAAGGCACCCATGTCGTCACGGCTGATGCCGAGAGCGGTCTGAGTGAGATCGTTCGTGCCGAAGGAGAAGAACTGAGCGGTCTGAGCGATTTCGTCTGCGGTGAGGGCACCACGTGGGACTTCGATCATGGTTCCGACCAGGTAATCAAATTTGATCTTCTTCTCGGCCATCACTTCTTTAGCGACGCGATTGACGATTTCAACTTGGAGATCAAGCTCGCGCTTGAATCCGACAAGTGGGATCATGACTTCGGGTTTCACCTTGATCTTCTTCTTGGAGACGTCAGCTGCGGCTTCAAAGATAGCGCGTGCCTGCATCTCAGTGATCTCAGGATAGGCGATGCCGAGACGGCAACCGCGGTGACCGAGCATCGGGTTGAACTCATGCAGAGATTCGACGCGATGTGCGATCTTCTCGACAGTGATACCGAGTTTCTTGGCGAGATCCTTCTGCTGAGCTTCCGTGTGAGGGAGGAACTCATGAAGAGGTGGGTCAAGGAGACGGATGGTTGCTGGCAGGCCTTTGAGGGCTTCAAAGATGCCAGTGAAGTCTTCACGCTGGTATGGGAGAAGCTTACCGAGTGCTGCACGACGATCTGCCTCTGTGGTGGCAAGGATCATTTCACGCATGGCGTCGATACGGTCACCTTCAAAGAACATGTGTTCTGTGCGGGTAAGGCCGATGCCTTGGGCACCGAAAGCGATGGCGTTCTGGGTCTGCTCTGGATTATCCGCATTGGTGCGGACCTGCATGCGAGTGGCCTTTGCACACCATGCCATGAGCTGATTGAAGCTTTTGAACTTCTCGGTGGCTTGAGCCACTTTATCACCATGGATCATGCCAGTGATGATCTCAGAAGGCGCTGTCTTCAACTGACCACCATAAACGATACCGCTGGTACCTTCGATGGAGAGGAAGTCGCCTTCTTTGAAAGTCTGACCAGAAACGGAAACCGTCTTCTTGTCATAGTTGATGTCCAGTGCAGCGGCACCGCAGATGCAAACTTTACCCATCTGACGAGCCACGAGAGCTGCGTGAGAAGAGACACCACCGCGAGCGGTGAGGATGCCTTCAGCAGCGATCATGCCGCGAAGATCTTCAGGGCTGGTTTCGTTACGGACGAGGAGAACTTTTTCACCGCGTGCTTCGGCCAAGACGGCACGGTCAGCATTGAGATAGATTTTACCACAAGCAGCACCAGGACCCGCAGGCAGACCTGAAGCGATGGCTTTAGCTTTCTTCACGTCTGCGATGTCAAAGATCGGAGCCAGGAGCTGGTCGAGCTGATCGGCTGGATTGCGCAAGATGGCAGTTTCCCAGTCGATGAGTTTTTCTTTCACCATGTCGATGGAGAACTTCAGAGCAGCAGCAGCTGTGCGCTTGCCGTTACGAGTCTGGAGCATGAAGAGTTTACCCTGTTGGATGGTGAACTCGACGTCTTGCACATCTTTGAAGTGCTTCTCCAGAGTGGCGCGCACTTTGAGAAGTTCTGCATAGGACTTCGGCATCTGCTTCTTGAGCTCGATCACTGGCTCTGGCGTGCGAACACCGGCGACGACGTCTTCACCTTGAGCATTGATGAGGAACTCACCGTAGAATTCGTTGACACCGTTGGCTGGGTTACGAGTGAAGGCCACGCCTGAACCGGAATCGTTGCCCGTGTTACCATAGACCATGGCCTGCACGTTGACGGCGGTACCCCACTCAGCTGGGATGTTGTATTTGCGACGATAAACAATCGCGCGGTCATTCATCCATGAACCGAAGACGGCGCCGGCAGCACCACGGAGCTGGTCCCAGGCATCATTTGGGAAAACTTTACCTGTGCGGTCTTTCACTAGAGCTTTGAAGAGCTTCACGAGTTCCATCTGGTCAGCAGCGGTGAGGTCGCTGTCCACGATGTCTTTCCCATACTTCTCGTGCTTGAACTCTTCGATGATGGTTTCAAAAGGCTCATGGTCTTCACCTTCGCGCTTTTGAACGCCGAGAACGACGTCACCATACATCTGAACGAAACGGCGATAGCAATCCCAAGCGAAACGCTCGTTCTTGGTTGCTGCAGCCAGAGCTAGAACGGTCTGATCATTCAGACCAAGATTCAAGATGGTGTCCATCATGCCAGGCATGGAGTCACGGGCACCGGAACGAACGGCAACGAGGAGTGGCATGCCTTTAGCATCACCAAACTTGCAGTTCATGATTTTTTCCATCGACTTAACACCAGCTTCCATCTGGCCCTGAAGGCTTACTGGATAGGTGCGCTTGTTGTCATAAAAGTAAGTGCAGACTTCTGTCGTGATCGTGAATCCAGGAGGGACAGGAAGACCAATACGGCTCATTTCTGCCAAGTTCGCTCCTTTACCTCCGAGCAATGCTTTCATGGTACCACCGCCATCGGCTTTTCCGTCGCCGAAGGAATAAACATATTTTGTCTTGCTGCTGTTGCTCGCTGTCTTTGCCATAGATGTTGCCGTTTTAATCGGAGTGTGTTTGTGAATGTTATTGGACTGAGTTCCGATAATTAACATTTGATAATAGGATGCAAGCATAAGTTGACAACGAAAACTTAGAGTCGCTCTGCTTCCACGCGGTATGATGATGCTGCGCCTGAAGACTCTTTGTTTTGAAACCAATAAAACTCATGTTGGTGGAAGGCTCATGAATTCAAGGAAGCCGAAGATTCCTATCCAAAAGTATCGAATGGAAATCTGCGCTGTTGTTAGCTCGTAAGAATGCGAATCATCGCAAAAAATATTTTATGCATCAGTGTCTCCAATGCACTTTTGACCACTCTTGATCACTGTCCGCTTGATGCTCGGATGAATTTGGCGAGGTCTGTTTTCTGTTTTTTGAGATCTGGAATGTTGAGATACATCATGTGTCCAGCAGTGTAATCATCATGCGTGATGTTCTTGTTCAGATCGGGATGCACGATGAGATGATTGAAGGTGTAGCGACTGGCAAAGTAAGGTGTGGCCATGTCATAGTAACCATTGGAGACATGCACTTTCAAAAACGGATTGGTGGACATGCTTTCAGCCAGGGTTTCTGAGACATCAGCAAACTCATTCTCCGCATCCCAGTTCCATTTGCCGACACTGGCCAGGATGTTGTACGGGCGATCATCTTCAAACTTGAGGTCATTGCGGATGTAGTGATTGAAGGTGGAAGCGTAGGCGCTGAAGATGGCGTCGGCACTAGGATCGCGCTCAGCTCCATCCCCAAGAGGATCGCGCACGGCGCTGGTGTAGCGGCTGTCGAAGCGACCGACAACCAACCTTTGATCTCGGAGTAACTCAGCATTAAACCGGCTCATGGAGACGCGGAGATTTGCCCCATCAATGTAGGCTTCTGATAGACCGATGAGGCGTGCCATCTTCTTCACGATGGCAGCACGCTGGTCTGCTGGCAGTGAGCCCCCCATGAGAAGTGCGCGATTGTAATCTCCACTGGCAAAGGTCTCTGCTTCTGCCAGCACTTCCGGCAGCGCTTTCTTTTGTAGATCTGCAGGCAGCTTTTTATGATACCAGGCTGTGGCAGAAAAACTCGGAAGATAAAGCACATGCGGCAGATCATTGCCTGAGCCACCCCAGAGCGTTTGGAAATTCAGCACCGTAGAAACCAGCATGATGCCATTGAGGTTCATGCGGTGGGCACGGAGAAGTTCACCACTCAGGGCGGCAGCACGTGTGGTGCCGTAGCTTTCACCGATGAGAAACTTGGGTGAAGGCCAGCGGGAGTGCTTAGTCACATAGAGACGAATGAACTCGCCGATGCTTTTTGCATCTTCATTGAGGCCGTAGAAGTTTTTGGCATCCTCAGGTTTCGCTGCGCGACTGTACCCAGTGC